>JAIDME010000298.1 GCA_029050705.1 Acetatifactor sp. | reverse complement strand
TAAACCAGAACAATCCCGAACGTCAGATACTACTTCACCAGAATTTCCCTTGCCATCTCCTCCGTCATGCCTTTTGCTTTTCTTGTCTCATATAAAAGGTTTACGTATTCATCCAGCTTATCGGTAGTTGCAGGGTTGATCACCTCAACACCGGTCAGGTCCACCTCCAGCCAGCCGGCACCGTCCATGATCTTCTCCTCGTTGCCGATCATTATAATGTCGGCGATTCCTTCCTCCATTATCTTTGCAGCGGCAAGCAGGGTTCTCTTGTCATTGGACTCCGGCAGTACGATAGTTTTTTTGTCCAGTCTCGCTCTCTCTTTAATTGTGTCAATATAGGACATTTTTACACTCCTTTCGTTTTCTTTTTGTATTGTGGAATTTAGCTATTTGTATTATACTTATTATAAAGAATCATGTAAACGCTTTCAAGTAATGTTATTTTTTTCACATTGTCAATTAATATCTATATTTGATATTTCAACAGTTATCCGGAGGGGCGCTTATGAAAGTCAACGGAATCATCGCAGAGTACAATCCTTTTCACAACGGGCACAAATATCATCTGGAGGAATCAAAACGCCTTACCGGCGCCGACTATTCTGTTGTCGTCATCAGCGGCAACTTTATTCAACGCGGTGATCCCGCACTGGTGGACAAGCATACCCGCACGGAAATGGCTTTGAAAAACGGTGCCGACCTGGTTCTGGAGCTTCCCACAGTATATTCGGCTTCCAGCGCGGAATACTTTGCCACCGGCGCCGTATCACTGCTGGACAAGCTTGGATTGGTGACCCATCTCTGCTTTGGCAGCGAATGCGGTGATACTGCCCTGCTTCATCAGATTGCATCCATTCTCCGGGAAGAACCGGCTGATTATACGACCGAGTTAAAAGCAAAACTGAAACAGGGCATCTCCTATCCGGCCGCCCGCAATTCCGCTCTGATTCACCATTGTCCGGCCCTGGCTGAGAACAGTAAAATTTTTTATTCTCCAAACAACATCCTTGCAATTGAGTACATAAAGGCTATTTTGAATCAAAATTGTAAAATGGTGCCCTTCACCATAAGAAGACTCGGGGCGGAGTACCATGACCCCTCCCCCCACTCGAAATACTGTTCCGCCCTCGCTATCCGTCAGGCTCTGGCAGATGGCCGAGGTCTTTCGTCCGTATCGCATTACATGCCGGACTCCGCAAAGGAACTTCTCGACCGCCGACTGGTTCTCGGCAGGGGAATCTGTGCCAATGACTTTTCTTCCGCCTTATATTATAAACTGCTTTCGGAAAAGGAATCCGGATTTGACAAATACCTGGATGTATCTGCGGATTTATCAAACCGCATCTGCAAACATCTTTCAGAATACAGGAACTTTGATGATTTCTGTGATCTGCTGAAAACAAAAGAACTGACATATACCAGAATCAGCCGCTGTCTGCTGCACATTCTGCTGAATCTCACAAAGGAAGATATGGCCGTCTGCTATGAGCTCGAACATACCCCCTATGCGCGGATTCTCGGATTCCGCAAAGATGCCGAACCTCTGCTCAGTGCAGTCAAGGAGCAGGCTTCTATCCCTCTGGTCACAAAACTGGCGGATGCGGAAAAGCTTCTGCCAACAGACGCATATCTCATGTTAAAGCAGGACATCCAGATCAGTCAGCTTTATTACGGTGTGGCCGCCGGACTCGCGGGAATAACGCCCGTCAATGAGTTCAGCATTCCGATGGTGATAGTGTGAGTCAACAGTTCAGCCATGCAGGATTAATTGCATAATTTGTAAATGGGAGCTTGCTCACAAAGAACAAATTACGCAATTAATCCTATAGGGCGGACGCCCGATATGAAATAAAACGCCGAAGTATTATATGCTTCGGCGTTTTATGAATGGCATGGCTGTACCATCACCCGCTTTAGTTTTTGAAGCTATGTATGGGTGCGGGAATCCTGCCTCCCCTGCTCACAAATGCCTCGCAGGAAAAAGAATTTACCGGCATGATCGGCGCATAGCCCAGAAGCCCGCCGAACTCAACCGTCTCACCCACGCCCTTTCCGATGACAGGAATGATGCGGACAGCCGTGGTTTTCTGATTTACCATACCGATTGCCATCTCATCTGCAATGATGCCGGAGATGGAGGACGCTTTTGTATCTCCCGGAATAGCAATCATATCCAATCCTACGGAGCACACACAGGTCATTGCCTCCAGTTTTTCCAGAGTGAGCGCTCCTGCCTGTACCGCGTTGATCATCCCCTGGTCCTCACTGACAGGAATAAAAGCCCCGCTCAAGCCTCCCACATAGGAGGAAGCCATGACTCCGCCCGTCTTAACCTGCTCG
>JAIDME010000297.1 GCA_029050705.1 Acetatifactor sp. | reverse complement strand
TCGCCAAAAGAATTGATGGTTATAACAGGCTTATCGCCGTCCGCCAGAAGCACCTTCGCACTGCCGTCCGTAAGATACAGATTTTCCCTCGATCTTACATCCGCTCCCGCCGGAATCAGCTTCTCCGCATCCTCCGCCTCAAAGCTCCATTTCCCGTGACAGACTCTCGCACCGGTGTCTTCATCGATTCCAAGTACATGAGCCATGCGGAAATAATAATCGTACCCTTCCACTGCGGAAGGCTCGTTCACACCAAGGAAGGTTCCTCCCCGATGCACCCATTCGGTGAGGAGCGTCACCAGTTCATCATCCTTCCAGTTCTCGCCGCCGCTCCACGCGCTTCCCGCATAACCTGCGTTAATAACCACATCCACATCCTTTAACGCGCCGTTCTTTACGTCCTCAAAGGAAATAAACCTCACATCCACCGGCAGTCCGGACAACGCCTCATTTACATGGATCAGATCGTGCATGTATGTCTCATGGAAGTGCCCTGACAACGTCCAGGATCGCAGTGCTCCCCAGCTGTGGAGAATCGCCACCCTGGTCCTGATGGTAAAGGGTTTCCCCGCATCATGGAAGGAACTGATCAACCTGAATTCGTCAGACACCTTTTCAATGTAATCGCAGAAATCCGGAAAAGGCTCTACCAGATGAAGATAACCGCCCAGTCCTATCCTGTCAATCTTTTCTCTCAACAGAGCACGCCTCACGCTGTTCCAGTACTTTTTCGCATCCAGCGTGGGATCACCGCCCTCCGTAAAGGTTGGCGCTCCGCCCAGCCCCACAGGAAACAGATAGGGATGGAGCCGCAGCTCATGTGTGGGCACATCCACCCCTGCGCAGAGTCTGGCTTCATATCCGGAAAAGACGCATTTGATCAGCCCGTCAAAGCCAAATTCCTGAAACCTTCCGTTGTACGGCTCCACACCTACCCAACTGTCATCGTAGAAGACATAAGCCTTCTTGCCGTAGCTGTGAACCATATCGATCAGTTTCTTTCCGAAGGAGATGACAAAATCATTGATGAAAGCCATCCAGTCCGCCTTGCGCCGGTTTCCCGGCATATGCGTCACATGGAGCTTCCCCTTGTTGATAAAATCTTCCGCCGTCATGGAATAACCGTACTTTTCCGCAAACTCGTCCAGCGCCAGGTCACTGACAGTGTAATCGTAAGACCCCCAGTCGGAGAACAACTGGCGGTTCTTCTCACTGCTCCCCCATATCCATACAAAATTGTAAAACATAGATGTAAAACGCACAACCGTGGTATCCGGGTGAGTCTCGCACCAGTCCTTCATCCAGCCCAGCATGTACTCCTGTGTCTCCTGATACCTTGGGTCGATCTGCATCAGATGCTCTTTATCCCAGTGATTCGTGGTGTGATTGTACATGGAAATTTCTTCCCAGATACGGTATGCCAGAAAGCTGACGGTATATCTGTGGAAAGGCGTACATTCCCTGACCGTCACACTGCCGGATTTCCTGTCATAAACCCATCTGTCGCTGTCAACCTTCTCATTGACGGTGCGGTCATAAACCTCCCAGTATTTCATCGCTCTCGTACTGTCGTTAATCGCAAACTGCTCCTCAAAGAAACTTTCCAGCAGGCTGACCGTGAGTTCACTCCCCTCTGCCGCTGCCGCCGGTGTGCAGAGAAAGGTCTGCTGCAGCTTATCCGGATTCTTTTTCGCCCACTCGTTATGATCGCGTATGATACAGATTGTGGAATAGATACCGTAACCGGCATGAACGATCTCGTCGGAAAGAACAGTCCCGTCACTGTCCCTGATCACATCGGCCCCCCATTTTTCAGCCATTTTCAAGGTCAATTCTTCATACCCGGATTCTCCCGGAAGCGTAAATCCCCCTTTTTGTTTTGACATTTTAATACCTCCCTGCATTCTATATTTCCATACCTTATATTTCATCAGCCCGGCAATCGCCAGCCCGTCAAACTACCACTCCGGCGGTCACCGGCCGACCGGACAAGTCATATCCGCATTCTGCGGCACAGCTCCACCGCCTCCCCTACGGAGATGACACGGCTTAATTCTTCGCTGCCGTCACGGTCGATCAGCCCTATGGCACAGGCTCCCCTGACAAAGCTGCGGGAAAATTCCATGCATCTTTCGTCGTAAGCACAGGGGCTTTCTGCAGGCAGCATCTTCCTGCTCTTGTAAGCATTTACGGCAAACATCAGAAATTCCTCCAGCGTAACCTCTCTCTCCGGGAAAAAATGACCTTCTTCCACCAGGCTTTCCTCTATCATACCATTTTGGTAAGCGCATTCCACAGCTCCGGCATACCACTCATGTCCAACCACATCCGTGAACATATCGTTGTACACGTTGGTGGGGAAAAAACGGGCTGTCTTGATGAGCATATCCAGAACCGCCGCCCTGTTCGCAGGGACATCCGGATTTTTTACCTCTGAGAGAAGCGGCACTCCCTCCTCCGGATTTCTCATATTTTCATAAATCTTAGGCTTCCTGGGCATCACAATCTTTTCCGGCGGCTCCCAGGAGCCCGGGCCTCCTGTCACGCAATCCGCCAGGAAGCGATAGGCGGACCGGGAATGTTCTCCGCACACTCTTAGGATTTCTTCCGCCACCATCCCCGCAAACAGATAAGCACCGTAATCATTACTGTGAGTGTAATCGTCGGGATGAAAGTAAGGCTTTGCCGCCTCCAGTCCCTTCCGTCGGATAAATTCCATGGACCGCCCGTGCAGATCCAGCACCGGCACTCCCTCCTGCTCTCCCACCTCAAGACAAGCAGCCGCATACTCCGCCAGCAAGTCATTGTAAGTACCGTCATTACCTTTCCAGGTATTTCGGGCAAGTGGCGTGACAATCACCGGATGTACACCTGCATCCCTGCACTCCTTAATATAGCGCAGCAGATTCTCTCGATAGCCCTCCTCCGCTTTCAGTTCCTGCAGCTTCTGGTCGTTGTGGCCGAACTGCATGAAATAAAAATCTCCGGGGCGGATAAACCGCCGGACAATCCCATAATGCCCCTCACTTCGAAAACTGTCCGTAGTCAGGCCGGAATGGGAATGGTTGGAGACGGCAATCCTTTCATCCAGGAAGGCCGGCAGCATCTGTCCCCATCCGGAATAACAGGTGCCCGGCGTGTAGGGATACTCCGCGCTCTGGTCCGTGACGGTGGAGTCTCCCGCTATATACAGAGTCGGGCAGGAAATTTCTTCAACACAGATGCTGCTGATCCTCGGCCTGTCCGCCGCTATCGCAATATTTATCGACTTATTTTCAAAGCTGTCGGTTCTGCCCCTTGGCACGATATCACAGACATTCACTGTCATGCTTCGGGTAAAGGAGACTTCTCCCGGAAGAAATCCCGGGAGTTTCCCCAGAAAACCGAGCCTTCTGCACCCCGTGAAAATAAGGATTTCCCCGGCAGACTCCTCTGTGCGGATGGCGACGGTCACCTTATAATTTCCCTGGTTCGGCACATCCGCCTTAAAGATGAGCGGAATCCGTCCCCGTTCTCCCGGAAACGCTTCCCCGGCCTCTGCCTCCAGGCTCCTCACCCGGCCCTCAGAATCCAGAAAGCACCCTTTTTCATCCTCCCGGATTTCGGACAACCTTACATCCCTGTACCAGTATAAAGTGTCAAACCCGGCGTTCAGTTCCGGCAGCTGCAGACTCTCCTGTTCCTTCCTGTTCTCCTCTGTCACAAAGCCGTAGCCCTTGTCAGGACAGTAGAGGTCCGAGGCAGTCACAGCTGCGGTTCCAAACACAAAATTCCTTTGAAACATCTTACAGCGCACCGTCCTTCAGAATTGTATCGGACACAAGCAGAGTGGAGAAAAACGCCAGCGTCAGACCCTGTCCCCAGCCCTGGATCCATGCTTTTGGAATGCCTCTGTAGCCTTCCTTATCCCGCATGACCGCTGTACCCCCGGACACGTTCATGACCTTGCCATCCTCGCTGATATTTGCCAGCAGGCCCTTTATGGATTTGTTGATATATTTCCCATGAAGGGGATTGCCTCTCTCCAGCATGGCCGCCGCAATTCCGGCGGAAGCGGAAATCTCTTCATAAGATTCCTCATCATCCAGCACGGTCCTCCACAGCCCGTTCTCTGTCTGAACCGTCTTCAGAGCAGCCAGCTGTTCGTTCAGGGAACCTGCCACATCTATGTATTTGGGATACAGGTAACACTCGGGAAGCAGTCCGCCTACCTTTGACATGGTGTATGCCGCCCAGGCATTGGCCCTGCCCCAGTAAATACCGGACATGTGATCTCCCGCAATATTGTCATAGCCGTGATAATAAAAGCCGCTGCCGGGATTCTGCAGATATCTGATATGCCAGTACCACTGGTTC
>JAIDME010000296.1 GCA_029050705.1 Acetatifactor sp. | reverse complement strand
CCTTTCGCCAGTCCGCGTCATGAATTCCAACCGCACCCTTGACCGGCATCCAGTATTTCACCGGTGTGGCATAATCCGCCCCTCTTAAAATACGGTTTCTCTGCTTGTTATACACGAAATTGATGCCTTCCGGAGTCCCCCTCCGTCTGCTCGTATTACCCGTAACCACATCCGTTTCCAGCCGCAGTTCTCCGTCCACATAATAATACATATGCTGTTCTGTCATGTCCACTTCAATATAAGTATCTCCGATGTCATCCAGACCTCTGACAAAACCTTCCTGCACATATGCGGGAATATGCTTTTCCTGCTCTGTCTTCCCCTCGGTCAGCGTCTCAACAAGATATTTTTTCTCCGCCTTTGTATCCAGTTTCGTTCCGTAAGTAGAATATTTTACACTGATGATATCGCCCCTGCTTGACCGGAATTCGCGCTCGGTTCCGCAGGTATTGTATTGTGCCGCCAGTTCCTCCACCCACTGCTCCACCCGCTCTTCATCTATCACAAGATGACCTGCCTCGTCCTGCAGCAGTTTTTTATTCTCATCCGCCTTCAGAAAAGAACTCAGGAGAGCAGGTGTAAAAATTATCTGCTCCGTCCCCATATCATAGGTAATCCCACAGTCAAAATAATCCTGCAGTTCTCCCCACAGCGCCCGCTGGCGGCCATCCTCCGCATCATCCTTCAGATCCTCATAACATTTTTCTCCGGCCAGGTTCACAGACAGCTCTCCCCCGGAAAGGCATTTTTTTATTTTGTCCAGCGAATTTGCAATATTCAGCCGCGCTTTATTGCCATCATACAGATAATAACCTTCCTCTTCATCAAATCTTATGGCGCAACCTTTTTCCTGTGTACCTTCCTTCTGTATAAACTCAAGCGCCTTAAACGCTTCCGCCAATTTTTCCTCATTCCATTTGTACTGTGTCGGTTCAAGACTTACGATGGCAGGCTCCTGCATGTTTTGCATCCACAGAACTGTAGCATTTTTTTTCATGTATGCCTTCAATGCCGCAGTGTAATCCGGCTGCAGCTCCAGGGTTTCGGACGCAATGCTCCATTCCCTGCCGGCCGCGTCAATGATCACCACATCCGAAACCTTTGTCTGCAATACCAGTTCTCTGTTGACCTGTTCTATTGTCTTTCCCGTACAATAAACACCGTTAATCCAGGTGTTCACAGGAAAATTATTCCGATAATACATACCCAGCACCAGGAACCCGCTCAGCAGCACAAGCATGCCGCACAGGAGAACCAGCACGAGAAAACGACTTAGTTTTTTCATTCGTTCCTACCATCAATCTTAACTCCACCGCAGCCAGTTACATATCATCCCCATCAAAAACTTCCGCAATGGGCGCTCCCGCAGGGACCATCGGAAATACCTTATCATCCTCTGGAATCATACATTCAATGACTACCGGAGCCTTCAGGGCAATAGCCTTCTCAATGGCAGGCTGAACCTCCTCCCGGGTTGTCACACGGATAGCTGTACATCCCAATGCTTCTGCAACCTTGCAGAAATCCACCTTGTCATCAAGTACCGTCTGGGAATAACGTTTCCCGTAGAACAGCGTCTGCCACTGCCTTACCATACCCAGAACCCGGTTGTTTACAATGACATTGATGATCGGTATATTATAACGGCTTGCCGTTGCAAGCTCATTCATGTTCATCCGAAAACACCCGTCCCCTGCAATGTTAATACAAACCTTATCCGGCTGACCTGCCTGAGCGCCGATGCAGGCTCCCAGACCGTATCCCATGGTTCCCAGACCTCCGGAGGACAGAAAGGTGCGGGGCTTTGTATAACGGTAATACTGCGCTGCCCACATCTGATGTTGTCCCACATCCGTGGTGATCAACGCCTCTCCCTTTGTCACCCTGTCTATGGTCTCTATCACGTAAGGACAGGAAAGCCGACTGTCATCATATTTCAGAGGATATTTTTCCTTCAATTCAGCTATTTTATTCATCCAGCCACTGTGGTCCTGTTTTTCCAGCTTTTTGTTCAGCTGCGACAGAACTTCCTTTAAATCGCCCACTATCCCCATATCCACGCGGATGTTCTTATTTATCTCAGCCGCATCAATATCAATGTGAATAATTTTGGCATTCTCCGCAAATTTTTTCGGATTGCCGATAACACGGTCTGAAAATCTGGCTCCCAAAGCAATCAGTAAATCGCACTGACTGACTCCCAGATTGGATGTCTTGGTACCGTGCATACCGATCATGCCTGTATAGCGGGAACTGCGTCCGTCAAATCCGCCCTTCCCCATCAGAGTGTCGCAGACAGGCGCATCTATCAGTTCCGCAAACTGTGCCACCTCATCGCATGCTCCTGAGATAACTGCTCCGCCGCCCAGATAAATAAAAGGTCTTTCGGATTCCTTAATGTAACCCGCAACTCTGTCCAGCTGTTCCTCCGTCCAGAAAACTTCCGGTTTCTTTTCCCGGGGGTTCTCCGGCGTATACTCGCAGACTGCCGCCGTCACATCCTTGGTAATATCCACCAGAACAGGGCCGGGCCGCCCGCTTTTTGCAATTTCAAAAGCCTTACGCAGAGTAGGTGCAAGGTCTTCCACACTTTTTACAATATAGCCGTGCTTAGTGATCGGCATGGTAACGCCTGCAATATCTACCTCCTGAAAGCTGTCCTTGCCCAGCATGGGCAATGTCACATTTGCCGTAATCGCCACCATGGGTATGGAATCCATGTAAGCCGTGGCAATTCCCGTCACCAGATTGGTTGCCCCCGGACCGCTGGTAGCCATGCACACTCCAACCCTGCCGGTAGCCCTCGCATATCCGTCCGCCGCGTGGGCTGCTCCCTGCTCATGGGAAGTCAGGATGTGCCTTATCTCATCGCTGTGTTTATAAAGTGCATCATAAATATTTAAAATAGCTCCGCCGGGATAGCCGAATACGGTATCTACACCCTGCTCCTTCAGACATTCCACAACAATTTCAGAACCGTTCAACTGCATGATTGTTCCTCCGTTCTTTAGATTTCGATTACTCCACGGCTGCCGCGAGCGGCAACTGTGATTATCTCTTCGGAAACTCCAGGATTGCTCCACGATTGCCGCTTGTTACAAGCTCCCTGTACCTGGACAGATACCCTGTTGTCACTCCGGGCTCCTTGGGCTGCCACTTTGCACGGCGGGCCTCCAGTTCCTCATCGGACACTTTTACGTTCAGGGTAAGTTCCGGGATGTTAATACTGATGATATCGCCTTCCTCCACCAGAGCGATGGGACCGCACACCGCAGCCTCAGGAGATACATGGCCGATAGAAGCTCCTCTGGAAGCTCCCGAAAACCGCCCATCCGTAATCAGCGCAACGGAAGAACCCAGTCCCATACCGGCAATGGCTGATGTGGGATTCAGCATCTCCCTCATGCCGGGGCCGCCCTTGGGCCCTTCGTATCGGATAACCACCACATCTCCCGACACGATCTTACCTTCTTTAATTGCCTTAATGGCATCCTCTTCACAGTCAAATACTCTGGCCGGTCCTTCATGTACCATCATCTCTTCAACCACAGCGGAGCGTTTTACTACGGAACCGTCCGGTGCCAGATTACCCTTCAGCACGGCAAGTCCGCCGGTCTTGCTGTAGGGATTATCCACCGGGCGGATGACCTCAGGATTCAGGTTTACTGCGTTTGCAATATTTTCCCCAATAGTCTTTCCCGTCACTGTCATGCATTCGGTGTTCAAAAGCCCAATGTCCGCCAATTCCTTCATGACAGCATACACGCCGCCGGCCTCATTCAGATCCTCCATGTAGGTAGGGCCTGCCGGTGCAAGATGGCACAGATTAGGCGTCTTCTCGCTGATAGGATTTGCAAAGCTGATATCAAAATCAAATCCTATCTCATGTGCAATAGCGGGCAGATGCAGCATGGAATTAGTGGAACAGCCCAGAGCCATATCTACAGTCAGGGCGTTCATGATAGCGTCCTTTGTGATAATATCCCTGGCGCGGATATTCCTGCGGAACATCTCCATCACCGCCATACCGGCATGTTTAGCCAGCTTAATACGCTCGGAGTAAACCGCTGGAATGGTTCCGTTACCCTTAAGTCCCATCCCCAGCGCCTCTGTCAGGCAGTTCATGGAATTTGCCGTATACATGCCGGAACAGGAGCCGCAGGTAGGGCAGACCTTATTTTCAAATTCGCACACATCCTCTTCCGTCATGGTTCCCGCCGCATAGGATCCAACCGCCTCAAACATGGAGGACAAACTTCTCTTCTGACCCTTCACATGACCGGCCAGCATGGGGCCGCCGGACACAAACACGGTGGGCAGATTTAAACGCGCCGCTGCCATCAGCAGCCCGGGAACATTCTTGTCGCAGTTCGGCACCATAACAAGAGCGTCAAACTGGTGGGCAATGGCCATACACTCGGTTGAGTCCGCGATCAAATCCCTGGTCACCAGAGAGTACTTCATTCCCACATGCCCCATAGCAATACCGTCACACACAGCAATCGCAGGGAACACCACAGGAACGCCGCCGGCTTCCGCAACACCCAGCTTCACAGCATCCACGATCTTGTCAATATTCATATGTCCCGGTACAATCTCGTTGTAGGAGCTGACGATGCCCACCATAGGCTTCTTCATCTCCTCCTGAGTAAATCCCAAAGCATTAAAAAGACTTCTTGCCGGTGCCTGTTGCATGCCGGCCCTCGCGTTATCACTTACCATGCTTTTATCCTCCCTATAATGTCCTTTTTGCAAGTTTTCATGCAAAATTTATATTATTTCTGCTTGTTTTTACACATTTTTGCGTTTTTAATTGCAAATCTCATCCTTTTTGTTACCGAATCCTCTCTGCCAACAGATTTCCCATCTCCGAGCAGCCCACCTTTTTACAGCCTTCCGACATAATATCTCCTGTGCGGAAACCGTCCTTTAACACCTGCTTCACCGCTGCCTCAATGGCATCCGCCTCCCTGTCAAGGTCGAAGCTGTAGCGCAGCATCATAGCAGCGCTGAGCACGGTTGCAATGGGGTTTGCAATGTCTTTCCCCGCAATGTCCGGCGCGGAACCGTGGCTGGGCTCATAAAGACCGAATTTGCTGTCATTTAAGCTGGCGCTTGCAAGCATGCCGATAGACCCGGTAACCATGCTGGCCTCATCGGACAGAATATCTCCGAACATATTCTCTGTCAGGATCACATCAAACTGTGCCGGATCCTTTACCAGCTGCATAGCGCAATTATCCACCAGCATATGTTCCAGAGTAACCTCAGGGTAATCCTTCGCCACTTCCTCCACAACCTTTCTCCAAAGTCTTGAGGAGTCCAGCACATTGGCCTTGTCAACACTGGTAATCTTTCTGCGACGCTTCATGGCAATATCAAAGCTCTTCACCGCAATGCGCCGGATTTCATTTTCGTCATAAGTAAGTGTATCGATGGCTTTCAGCACTCCGTTTTCTTCTATGGTTTTCCGCTCGCCGAAATACAGACCTCCGGTCAGCTCCCGCATGATCATCATGTCAAAGCCTGCTTTGCTGATTTCCTCCTTCAGAGGGCATGCCTCCGCCAGCTCGTCATACAGAACCGCCGGACGCAGATTTGCAAAAAGATTCAAAGCCTTTCTGATTCCCAGCAGTCCTGCCTCCGGACGCAAATTCGGCGGCAGCTTGTACCAGGGTGATGTGGTGGTATCTCCGCCGATCGACCCCATCAGGACTGCATCCGCAGCCCTGGCTTTTGCAATCGCCTCGTCAGTCAGGGGGACTCCATGCACATCAATGGATGCTCCCCCCATCAAAATATCTTCAAATACCATTTTGTGCCCGTAGACGGAAGCCGTCTTTTCAAGCACCTTTTTTGCTTCCGCAACAATCTCAGGTCCGATCCCGTCGCCGGGAATACAGGTAATATGCAGTTCCATACTCTAAACCCCCTTCATATTTATAAAAAGGCAATGTCAAAGGAACACTCCCTGAATTTACAGGGAGCATCCTTTGGGCACTGCCCCATTCCTCACCCATTTTATTTATTTGTGCACATCTGCACCGCGGCAAGCGCAATTACGCCTCACCCGGCTTCTCCACACGGCTGATAGCCTGTTTATCCATTGGAATACGGCAGTTTTTATTGTTGCCGAACTCCACGATTACCGTGTTATCCTCGTTTGAAATGTCAATCACAACTCCATAGAAGCCGGATGTGGTCATTACCACATCGCCTATTGCCAGCGTTGAAAGCATAGCAGCCATTTTTTTCTTTTCCTTGCTCTGAGGCCTGAACAAAAAGAACCACATCGCAAAAAATAAAGCTCCATAGATTACCACCATCATAAGAAGGCTGGTGCCGCCTACCTGCTCCACGCCCTGCGCAGCGGCGTCGGCTCCCTCTGTTAAAAGAATTCCCATTTTTTCCTCCATTCTGACATCTGCAGTCACTTTCCGCCGACATCCTTAATATCTCTAAGATATTATGATACACAATAAAACGCCTTTGGGCAAGCACTTTATGTTTTTTTTACAGTTCAGTCATAGGGTGTCGCCATGCTTTCCAGCTTCCGTTTCTTGTATTCTGCAAAACGCCCCTCGTCCAGCGCATCCCTGATTTCTTCCATCATGGTATTGTAGAAGTAGAGGTTATGCAGCACACACAAACGCATGCCCAGCATTTCCTTCGCTTTCAGCAGGTGCCGGATGTAGGCTCTGGAATACCGCCTGCATGCCGGACAGCCGCACCCCTCCTCTATGGGCCTGTCATCCAGTTCATACTTTGCATTAAACAGATTGATCTTCCCGTGGTTTGTATACAAATGCCCATGGCGGCCGTTTCTGCTTGGATAGACGCAGTCAAAAAAATCCACGCCCCGCTCTACTCCTTCCAGAATGTTTGCCGGAGTTCCCACCCCCATCAGGTACACGGGCTTGTCCTTTGGCAGAAAAGGAACAGTTTCATCCAGGATATAATACATCTCCTCATGAGTCTCTCCCACCGCAAGACCTCCCACCGCATAGCCGTCCAAATCCATCTCCGCAATACGCTTTGCGTGTTCAATCCTTATATCCGCATAAACCGCACCCTGATTAATGCCAAACAAAAGCTGGTTCCGGTTTATGGTATCCTCCAGGGTATTCAGCCGCCTCATCTCTTTTTTACAGCGTTCCAGCCATCGGGTAGTCCGTTCCACTGACGCTTCCACATAAGACCGCTCCGCCTTGCTGGGCGCACACTCATCAAATGCCATGGCAATCGTAGAAGCCAGATTGGACTGAATCTGCATGCTCTCCTCCGGCCCCATAAAAATCTTCCTGCCATCTATGTGGGAGTTAAAATATACCCCTTCCTCTTTGATCTTCCTTAATCCCGCCAGAGAAAAAACCTGAAATCCACCGGAATCCGTTAAGATCGGCTTATCCCAGGACATAAATTTGTGGAGTCCTCCCAACTGTTTCACCACCCTGTCACCGGGACGGACATGAAGGTGATAAGTATTGGAAAGCTCCACCTGTGTCTTTATTTCTTCCAGATCGGAGGCAGCAACGGCGCCCTTGATTGCCGCCA
>JAIDME010000295.1 GCA_029050705.1 Acetatifactor sp. | reverse complement strand
TCATACAGCAGGAGATCATACCGGCTGTCCGAATCTTCATGCCCCCCGTCGGAATCACTACCCCGCCGTATTCCACTGCAGATACCATTGATATTGGGAAGATTTTCTGCAGTCTCCAGCAGTCTTGCGTTCTCAAAATCAAGTTCCATCAAGGTACAGCGGATACCATCCGTCCCCTCCGTATTTCTCCCCGCAATGTTGACGCGCTCCTGACTGATGCATACATAAAATTTGCCGTCCCCGCCGTCACAGGCTCCCTTTACCTGTACCAGTACCTGACTTTCCGGAGCGCTATAGCTGACAGAGCCGTGATATTCTCCTTCATCGGTATACAGCAGTATCTCTCCGTTATCCAGAAAGATATAAATCCTCCCCTGCTCATCCACAGTCAGCCTTCTAAGAGAAACATTCCACCCTGCCTGCTCTGTGATGTCTCCGGAAAACAGGCAGTTTCCTTCCGGATCAAACCTGCACAAAAAACGCTTCATGGAACTGTAATCTGCCGGATAGACATTTGCGGTCATATACAGGCCCTGATCCTGCGTAAAAAACCAGCATCCCGCATCCCAGCTTTTTCCTCCCTCCGGCCAGTTAATGGAGACAGTTGCCAGTTCCCGGTCGGTCAGGGAATATCGGCAGATGTTCTTCCCGCTTCCCGCCGCATCTCCCTGAAGCACATAGCAAAAGGTATCGCCCACCGGCTGCATCTTTTCATAATCCGCATATCCTTCTCCCACTGTGAACACTTCCGGCACATAGACCCACTCCCGTCCCTGTGTAATATGTGTGATATTAGTGACGGCACTTTCGCTTGATAAAGCATCCTTATCGGATGTACCCTCCCTGCTGCATGCTGCCAGAAATAAAGATACACACAGCATCAGACAATATACAAACTTAACTCTTCCTAAAGCAATTACTCCGAAAAATCTCCCTGTTTTTTCATTTTGTTTTTTCATTTTGTCTTTTCCCTTTCTTTTGATGTATAAATTCAACTGTCACAAAAGGTTCTAATACCCCTATACTGCCGACACCGAATATAACACAAAAGAGTATGCTCTGCCGGTTCATGTTATAATTTATGTATATTTTTGTCACAAATAGAAAGCAAGCACGGCATTTGGCTCATTGCCCGCGGGAATAAAAAAAGCATGGTGCCTGCATGCCATGCTTTCAAAAAAAATATTCCTTTCTACGTCTTGGACATATACAGGATCATGTTTACACAAAACAGTTCATTCTGTAGCGTAACTTCCATAGTTCCATCAAACATTTCCACAATCTTGTTCACATTTTTCAGCCCGATGCCATGCTGCTCTTTTTCTTTTTTTGTCGTCAGAAAACCCCTGCCTGTCCCCTGCCGCTGCTCCTTCACAATATTTTCAGTTAAAAAGCTGTTTGCAATCTTTATTTTCAGCACTCCTTTTTTTAATGTAATGTCAACCCTCAAATACTTCTTTTCGGTCTGCCTGGCTGCATCAATTGCATTTTCCAGTAAATTTCCCAGCAACACATTGATGTCAAAGGAATGTTTTATCTTTTCCGGCAGCATCACGTTGACTGCGACGTCTTTCAGTTCCTCTTCGGCTTTTTGAAGCATATAATTCAGCACGCTGTCAATTTCCAGATTGCCGGAATCCACAATCTCATTGGGATTTCGGATAAAATCTTCCATATGGCCTATATATTCCTGTATTTCCTCTATGCCGTACCTGTTTGCCATCAGCATTAATTCGTTCATATGATGTTTCATATCATGCCGCAGGGCTTTCATTTTTTCCTCACTCTGCAGAATGACATCAAGCTGGTTTGCATATATCTGCACCTGTGACTTGAGCATCTCCGTTTCGTATTTTTGAGAGACAGACCTCAGCAGCAGATTATACAGATACAACATAACAAAATTTATAACCAGCAGCCCGATACATACAACGGCAACACCCTTGTCTGTACAGATATCGGAGTATGTCAGGGGTAATATCACCACAATACTGCATGCAGGAATAAACATCAGCGAGAGATTTGGAGGAATTTCCTCTCGCTTATGATCTGTGACGATCTTTTCCGTGATCAGTTCACATACAAAGATTAAAAAGACAGTCAGTACCGAATAAATCTGATCATTCACCTTTCCGTCTTCATAACTGACAAAAGGAAACATTGATGCCACATCACATCCCATATTGATCAGGTAAACGGAACAGGTCACAAACAGGATTGTTTTTACTGATTTCGAATGCATCCATACAATAATGCCTATGCCGGCCAGATTACACAAAACATTGATCCATATGGTATGAAATTCCCAAAATAATGCTGTGTTCACAATAAAAAAGCATGCGTAAACAAGGAGTTCTTTTATCCTGTTTTCCTTTAACCTGCCGAGAAAGGTTATAACGAATCTGTCAATCAGATACATTCTGAAAAGATTTGTGGACGCACAAATTACAAAATCAAGCATTTTATTTTTCCCTCAAAATCCTTTCTCTGACCTGTTTACGGTTTGCCGGGCTGATTGTTAATATCGTGCCATCGGTTAATTCCACCATTTCATAGGTGTACCGGAAAATATATTCTTCATTCACTATATAGGATTGATGTATGACAATAAAATCCTCCGATAACTCTTTGGCAATCTCCTTTAACCTGCCGTAAAACTCATATGTCTCTTTCATGGTTACTATTTTTACTTTTCGCCCTTCGCTGACGAAATAAACAATGTCTCCCATGGGAATATAATAGTAATCTTTCCCCTGACGGAATTCAAACCTTTTATTTTTCTTTTTCAAAACCCTGACTGCCGCTTCAAGTACATCCCTGATCCGGCTTTGCGAAATCGGCTTGACCAGAAAATCCAGGGGCTGTGTCCTGAACAACTGCTGTGCATAAGATGCTTTTCCGGAAATGTATATGATCTGCATCCCCATATCATCCAGTTGGTTTCTGATATAATCGCCGACTTCTATTCCCGTCATCCGGAATAATTCTATATCCAGAAAAAGAATATCCAGGTGATTACCCTGCTCCAGGTAGTCCTTCAGCCCCTCTCCCGTATACCATATATTTATATCCAGCTGAAGGTTCTTCTCCCCCCCGCATTGTAAGAGCATATTTTCAATGGAGCTGCAAATATTTATTCCATCATCGCAAATTCCAATATGGTACATATCTCTCCTCACTATACTTCTTCCGTTACTATTCCATTTTCTCCATTGATGTATACAATTTGTATCTCTGCTCCACATTGCAAAAGTCCTTCGCCGCAAGACGAAGGACTTTACCTTTATTACTTATTACATCACAACTCTCTTGTAGTTCTTTTTACCCCGACGTACTACAATGCCGTCGCCCGTAAAGACTTCCGGTGTATAAGCGGTCTTGATATCCGCCACCTTTTCGTTGTCCACGGTGACTCCGCCCTGTTCCACCGCCCGTCTGGCCTCGGAACGTGAAGCGGTAAGCCCGGCTTTCACCAGCACACCTAAAATATCTATGGCTCCGTTCAGAAAATCTCCTTCCTCTAATTTACAGGTGGGCATGTCGGCCGCATCACCGCCGCCGGCAAACAGTGCCCTTGCGCTCTCCTGCGCCTTTTCCGCCTCCTCAGTTCCGTGTACCAGCTGCGTCAGCTCATAGGCAAGAATCTCCTTGGCCTTATTCAGCTCACTGCCCTCCCACTTGTCCATCTCCTCAATCTGCTCCAGGGGCAGAAATGTCAGCATACGAAGACACTTCAGCACATCAGCATCTGCTACGTTCCTCCAATACTGATAGAACTCAAAGGGTGAGGTCTTGTTGGGATCAAGCCAGACAGCACCCTTCTGGGTCTTGCCCATCTTCTTGCCCTCGGAGTTCAAAAGCAGTGTGATCGTCATGGCATAGGCATCCTTGCCCAGCTTTCTGCGGATCAGCTCCGTGCCGCCCAGCATATTGCTCCACTGGTCGTCGCCGCCGAACTGCATGTTGCAGCCATATTTTTCATACAGACACAGGAAATCATAACTCTGCATGATCATGTAATTGAACTCCAGAAAACTCAAACCCTTCTCCATCCGCTGCTTGTAGCACTCCGCCGTCAGCATGCGGTTCACGGAAAAATGGACGCCGATGTCCCTGATAAACTCAATATAGTTCAGGTCTCTGAGCCAGTCCGCATTATTCACCATAATGGCCGCGGAATGACCTTTTTCTACGGGATGACCTGTTTCCGTTGTTTCCCCAAACTCGATAAAACGGCTCATCTGCTTTTTAAAGCACTCACAGTTGTGGTCGATCTGCTCTGTTGTCATCATGGTGCGCAGAGCGCTCCTGCCGGAAGGGGCGCCGATCATGCCTGTTCCGCCCCCAATCAGAGCAATGGGCTTGTTGCCCGCCATCTGCAGTCTTTTCATCAGACACAGTGCCATAAAATGTCCCACATGAAGACTGTCCGCAGTAGGATCAAAGCCAATATAAAATGTTGCTTTCCCGTTGTTGATCAGCTCCTTTATCTCCTCCTCATCCGTCAGCTGCGCCAGCAGACCTCTTGCCTTCAGTTCCTCAAATACTGTCATCTCTTTGCTCTCCTTATTCTCAATACTATTAACCATTAAATTTCTACTGTTATGATAACTTCCGTCTTGAAAACAAGCGTTTTTAAAACGCATGTTTTTTATCTGGCTGACATCAGCTTCTGCATCGCCTGATTTAATCCGTCCACCGTCAGTTTATACATGGGAAACAGCTCCTTCACTGCCGTCTCCGCCTCCCGCCAGGGTGCTCTTCCGGGCGCCATTTTGGGATTCAGCCATACCACCTTCTTATACTTCTTTTTCACCAGATTCAGCCACTCCCAGCCCGACAGTCCGCCGTTGGGCCCCCGATAGTTTCCGGTGTCCGAATAAAGCTCCTCGGGTGCCATGGCCGCATCACCTACAATAATGACCTTATAATCGCTGTCTACATTGCGGAACATCCACTCCGTGTCAATCCAGTCCCCGTTCTCGCACTCGGGTGTCTTATACAGCTTACTGTAAATACAATTATGAAAGTAATAGGTCTTCACATCCTTGTAATGATTAGACTTATGCACAGCCTGGAACAGATCGTTGAGCAGGCTGCTGAATGGGATCATAGTCCCCCCGGAATCCATGAGCAAAAGCAGCTTTACAGCGTGTTTTCTGGGCTTCTGCATCCCGATCG
>JAIDME010000294.1 GCA_029050705.1 Acetatifactor sp. | reverse complement strand
GCCTTGGGCAGCGTCCACATTACTTGATTCTGCATGATCAGATCAAAGACAAAGTAGGTGAACATGGCAAAAATGCTCACGCCGATGTATGGGAAATATGTGGAACCGTTCTTTCGGATATTGTTTGCCGCCATCCGGGGCAGAAGAGACATTTTTTTATTCATGATGCGCTGCCTCCTCTCCCTTCGCCGCCGATTCCCCGGTATGGTCAAAATACTCGCCGGATTTTTCCGTCTGCAGGATTGTCAGGGTATCTGAAATTTTCCTGTACATCTCATCATCGCTCAGGCTTCCACGGTAAATCTGGTTAAAGACACATCCGTCCTTGATAAACATGACCCTGCCGGCCCTGCTGGCCGCCTGAATGCTGTGAGTTACCATGAGAATAGTCTGGCCTCCGTCATTTACCTCCGCAAAAATCCGAAGCAGCTTGTCTGAAGCCTTGGAGTCCAGCGCTCCGGTGGGCTCATCCGCCAGCAGTATCTGTGGGTTGGTGATCAATGCCCTGGCTACCGCCGTACGCTGCCGCTGGCCGCCTGAAACCTCATAGGGGTACTTTCCGAGAATATCCCATATACCCAGCTTCCCTGCCAACGCATCCAACCGCTTTTCCATCTCTCCCACCCGGCAGCCCGCCAGCACCAGAGGCAGGAAAATATTGTCCTTTAAGGACAGTGAATCCAGCAGATTAAAGTCCTGGAACACAAACCCAAGATTGTCCCTGCGAAAGGCACAAAGCTCCTTCTGTTTGATGTCCGCCATATTCTTTCCCGCCAGGATCACCTGTCCTCCGGTGGGCTTGTCAAGGGATGCCATGATATTTAATAGAGTTGTCTTGCCTGAACCGGATTCTCCCATGATTGCCACATACTCTCCCTGCTCCACCGTGAAATTCACATCCTCCAGGGCCTGTACCTTATTGCCCCCCAGCCGTGTGGTGTATACCTTTTTCAGATTCTTCACTTCCAAAAGTGCCATAATTCCTCCATCTTGCGCATGGCCCTGCGCATTTCACTCATTATTGTATTATTGTATCGCGTCGACAGTACAATAATACAACAGAAGGAAATGCATTGCAATCGAATTGCCTTACATTTCCTCCTGTAACCTTACAGTTTTGTAAGAAAATATGCGGTTAAATACAGCTTATCTCTATTTTACGGCATTTTTAAATATTCAGCCTTTAAGTCACTTCATATTAATCTACATAAATTTACATATTTTTATACTCTTCTTTTTATTGCTGTTTAAAGCAGTTCTTTATTGACTCAATCACCACTGGCCTTAAAATTATATATCGGTTTTATGACTTGTACTACATCAGCCGTATCTCCGATATTATTTATAATGTCATCCATTCCTTTATAGGCCATCGGACATTCATCCAATGTATCCTTATTTACAGATGTGGTATATATTCCATCCATCTGCTTTTCAAATTCTGATACTGTAAACGACTCTTTAGCTTTGGATCGACTCATTAAACGTCCTGCGCCATGTGGGGCTGATTGATTCCAATCACTATTACCTTTTCCAATGCAAATCAAAGATCCGTCTCTCATATTTATCGGAATAAGTAATTTTTCATCTCTCTTAGCTGATACAGCACCCTTTCGTAAAATCATGGCATCTGTATCAATATAATTATGAATAGTTGTAAATTGATCAACAACGTGTATTTTCATACCCTTGATTATTTCGTCCATCATCGCCTGACGATTTAATTCTGCATATCTCTGTACAATTTTCATGTCATGAATATATTGTTCAAATAAATCACCTGAGACATATGCCAAAGTCTTAGGTATATTTGTTCGCTTTACATTTTTCAACGCAGCAATGCTTTTCTGAATTTCTTTTTCTCTTCCTTGTGCCTTTAACTCTTCAATAAGCATATCAACATCCTGCTTTGCGGAACCATTTAATGTTTTATATCCCTCTTCCTGATAGTAATTGGCCACCTCCAGCCCCAGATGCCGACTGCCAGAATGTATTACAATATAAATATTTCCATCATCATCCTTATTCGCTTCAATAAAATGATTGCCTCCGCCTAATGTTCCAAGACTTTTCTCCGCTCTTCTAGGGTCAATATTTTTGTAACAATATAAATTTTCCAGATTGATATTGTCAAAATATCTATGTGTTTTTTCACGAACATTAAAGCCAGATGGTATTTTCTCATAAATCAACTTGTCTAACTTTTGTAATTCAATATGCTTTTCTTTAATTCTGATTGTTTCCATACCACAGCCAATATCCACTCCCACCAGATTAGGAACAACTTTATCTGCAATGGTCATAGTAGTTCCAATTGTACAACCGGCGCCAGCATGAATATCCGGCATCAACCTTATTTTACTACCAGACACAAACTCTTGGTTAAGTAAAAGAAGCACCTGTGAAATAGATGCTTCGTCTGCAACATCTGTAAAAATCTTAGCTTCATTATATTTTCCTTTTAACTCTATCATAAATCCCCCTTGTTTTTGAATAGTTATTTTATTGGCTTTTTAGTTGCTTTTACCACATAAAAAGACTAATATCCACAATTTTCTACAAATTGAGTTTAGCTCTTGACACGGCGCTTTATATCATAAAACTACAATTACCATTACCATTTGCGCAGTTCCAGGCAATTCATAATTTCACAGGTTTTCATCAGATCGCAGTCCTGAAGTCCTTTCAGGGCATCAACATATACCAGATGGGCCTGTAATTCAGGATTCGATGAATAGTCATCACTATAACAGTCATCCAGAATCACATAGTTGTAAATCTGCGGATTGGACTCCAGATATGCGGCAATCTCTTCCGTTCGAGTCTTTAACTCCCTGTCCCATGTTGTAACATCATGGATGGAAATGGATTCTCTTTTTAATGCCTCCTCCAAATATGGCCAATTGTCACACTGTGCGGCAAATATGTTATTCTCCCTGCAATATTCAACATACGATTTGCTTCCGTAACGCCAATCCGAGATTACCACAATCTTAGCATTTGTCCTTGTCACGAGACGGGACAATCTCTCAATTGCCTCCGGTATTAATTTTTGAATATAAGCATTGGAATCAAACACATCCAATACTCCATCCACATCCAGAAATATCACAAACTGTTTTTGCTCAATCTCTTTTTCTGCATTCTCAAGAATTTCCCGACACCACCTCTCCGTTGCCGGGATGTCACCACACAATTCATCTACTATGGCTTCTCCTTCCAGTAACGCAGCGTCATATTGCTCCCGTGAGAGTTCTCCGGATTGATATGCGGCATCCAGCTCATCCCGGTCATCAATCTTCACATCGCCCTGTGGTGTAAATATCACATCCAGATATTTATCAACAAATACGGCAACACCGTCCGCATCATATGCCGCCTCCTCAATAACATCCACATACCACACCGATACTCTTTTATCCGGAAGAAACATGGCTGTTATAGCACGGCTTCCGCGATCAGGAATCAACTGCAGCCAAACCATACCTTTCCCTGCCACAGCCGCCTTACCCGCCTGAGGCAAAAAATCCCAATACAGATATTCACCGTCTGTCAACTGGATCAAACTGACCAATCCTGTAAAAATTTCGTTTTCCATCCGCATTTGAAAATACGGATAGTGCTGAAAAAACCATTTCTTATCTCGAATTAGACGTTTCCTTGTCATATAATTTTCTTTCCTGTTTACTCAAAACCTATTAATTTACTTTTTCCAAAACTTAATCTGCAAAACCAATTTTTCACCCGCCACAATGCCTTTCTTCCGAATATCTGTTGAGACAATCTGTATATCTTTCATTCTCTTTTAAATAAGTTAAGAAGATTTTCTCTATTGAAACATTCTGACCAATCATCTTTTCCAGTGAAAATTTTACTTCCCATGGACGGTAATGATTCGAATACATGACAAAAGCTTCCTTGATGAGTCCGACATTAGAATCATCCCCATTCGCAGAAACCAGGCCAATCAGTTTTTCAATATTCTGTCTTGCCGTAATAACGATAAATGTCAGTTCTCCGAATAAATCGCCCGTGAGCAAATCTTTGTGTCTTTTCAATATGTCAACTTTTTTATTATATTCCTCATCATCTTCCGTCAATAGCTCATCCAAATAGCCTCTGTGCACCATATCTAAAAGCAATAATCCGCCACTCCATATCACCTCTGATACCGTAGTCAACAACTCAATCATTTCTTCTTTGCTTTGCTCAAGGTTTCGCATTTATATTCTCCCCTCTCATGGTTTAAGTGATTTGTTACTTATTTTATTCATTTTTCCGGGCATCCAAACCAATAAGTTTTCTACCGGAGCGATACGTTCTTTTTGCTCATTGTCCTTGCTCTCAC
>JAIDME010000293.1 GCA_029050705.1 Acetatifactor sp. | reverse complement strand
ATGAAAATGACAGCGGCTGCAGTCTTTGTCGTGCTGTGTGGAGCGGGACTGGCATCCATGGGCAGCGAAGGACGGCTGAGTGAATTGCGGCAGGCAGCTCAAAATCTGGTGAACGGGATGTCCGAACAGCAGCTTCCGGACGCGCTGGAGGTGTCTAACGGTGAAGTGCAGGTGGGAACTATTGTAGCAGAGGACAAGCTTACGGACGCGATACGGAAGGAAAACGAGGCCGCAGCCTCAGGAACTGCACAGGGGGTTGTGCCGGCACCGGGCGCGGAGTCGCAGAACTCAGATCCCGCATTGACGCCGGAGCCTGAGTCCACACCGGCATCGGAAACAGAGCCGACGCCCACACCTACGCCGGAGCCGACACCTGCGCCCACGCCGGAGCCGACACCCGCGCCCACGCCGGAACCGACACCAACACCTGCACCGGAGCCTGTATCCTATACAATTAAGAAAGGGGATACGCTGATCGGAATCTGCATAAGGCAGTACGGCAGCGACCAGAGAGTTGCGGAGATTTGTGCCCTGAATAATATCAGCAATCCTGATGATATAAAGATAGGGCAGAAAATTTTGTTACCACAGTAAAGGGGATTATGATATAATACACTCAAAGGAAATTAAATGATGTGGAGGCAGTATGGCAGACATCAAAAGCTACATGAAGGAGAAAAAAAAGCGGGAACGAAATCAGGCGGACTATAAAGAAAAAATCATTAAGCATAAGCTGACTAACGTTTATCGGTTTTTGCTGGTAGCGGCCGCTGCAATCGCTCTGATTGCAGTGATCATAGTACAGTACAGAAGGCATGTTTACACAGATTATGATATTGTGTCCTCCGCTCCGAGAGAGCGTGTTTCCGGTTCCACCGATCTTAGGCTGGGTAATGCTATACTGACTTACAGCAAGGATGGCGCGCACTGTACTGATACAAAAGGGAATGCACTATGGAATCAGACCTATGAGTTTCAGGATGTAAGGCTGGCAATGTGCGGAAGTACTGTTGCAATCGCAGAATATAACGGGAGAAGCATTTTTGTTCAGAATGGTGAAAAACAGGTGTCAAAATTTACCACTACCATGCCTATTCGGGACGTATCGGTTTCCGCCGAGGGCTATGTAACGGCGGTGCTTGAAGGGACGGATGTGACGGTAATCAATACATACAGCCCCGGCGGGGAGATTATTTATGAGGGGGAGGCACGCATGAACAACTCAGGATACCCGGCGGCGATCAGCCTTTCTCCTGACGGAGAGCTGCTGTGCGTATCCTACTGGTACCTGGATGCGGGTGTGGTGAAAACCAATGTGGTATTTTACAACTTTGGAGATGTGGGAGAGAACGTCAGTGATTGTATAGTTGGAATCTTTTTCTATACAGATACGCTGGTGCCTCAGGTACAGTTCATGAACAACAACACTGCCTTTGCCGTGGGTGATAACAGACTGGCCATATACTCCGGAAGTTATGCACCCATGGAAATTGCAGCCTTCATGCTGAATGAGGAAATTAAGTCTGTGTTTTACAGTGACAAGTATATTGGGCTGGTATTTCAATCGGAAGACAGTGAAAGGCTGTATCGAATGGACGTGTATGACACGAAGGCGGCTATGGTGGGAAGTTTTTACTTTGATATAGAGTACACGGATATTTTCTTCGGACAAAACAATTTCGTGGCATATAACGAGAAAGAGTGTGTGATCATCACTATGGATGGGAATGAAAAGTTCAACGGCGAGTTTGACAGGCCCGTGCGGCTTATGCTTCCGGTGGGCAATTCCTATAAATATTTACTGGTAACGGACAGTTCTATTGACACAATTCAAATGAAATAGCAAAAGATAAGGAGAATATGATAAAATGAATCTGAATTTTCTGTTGATTATTGTAGTTATCCTTGCAGTATACAAGGTGGTTGACGGTTATAAAAAGGGTATGGTGAAGGAAATTGTTTCCCTTGTGTCCATGGCTGTCCTGTGTGCTGTGGCAGCGCTGATTGCGGGAGGCATCAGCAATTACAACAGCGGAAAGATATTTAATGTCATTGTTGCGGCGGTTCTGCTGCTTCTGGTGCTGATAGCTCACCAATTACTGAAAGTTGTCTTCTTCTCTGCAAAGCTGGTCTCAAAACTGCCGGTGGTACATTTTGTGAATAAATTGCTGGGGATGGTATTCGGAGTCTTTGAAGTGGTACTGCTTCTGTGGACAGTGTACACCCTTATTATGATGATGGAATTGGGCGCTATTGAGCAGATAATTGTGTCCTATACT
The DNA here is from genome assembly GCA_029050705.1 of Acetatifactor sp. Classification (GTDB taxonomy): domain Bacteria; phylum Bacillota; class Clostridia; order Lachnospirales; family Lachnospiraceae; genus Acetatifactor. Next base: position 280 of record JAIDME010000293.1, on the reverse strand, counting down.
CAGGAGAGTAAGATATTGGTCTGGATATATGAGCACAACTATCTGGCATACCTGATTGAACTCCTGCTCTCTAAATTCAGTTTTGTGCCGCTTGCAGGTCTGTAGTAAAATATTGTTCCCGGCAAGGTAAATTTTGTAAAAAAGTTGTTGACATACCGCAAGAGGTATGGTATCCTTAATAAGCTTTCGCTTGAAGCGAAGCTTTTAATGAGACGAAGTCTCTATTTGTTCCTTGACAAACAAACAGTAATGCAACCCTGAAAGATTCCAAAAGAGTGCA
>JAIDME010000292.1 GCA_029050705.1 Acetatifactor sp. | reverse complement strand
CTCCGTCGGGATGCGGAACCACGCTCAAGCATTACGCGGCAAATTATCAGGAACTGAACCGTACACAGAATAACAGCCAGGCAAGTGAGCGGGCGCTCCGCGAGATCTATTTGAAAGGATTTGGAATTGCGGTAAGGAAATCACAGCCTAAGGCAGTTATGACGTCCTACAATCTGATCAATGGCATCCACACGTCAGAGCATAAGGGTATGATTAATGATGTACTTAAATGTGAGTTTGGCTATAAGGGAATTGTTATGACCGACTGGGTAATTGCGAACTATGCCACGGAAAAAGGCTGTATCCACCCTGTTGCAAAGGCACCGAACGTGATCATGGCAGGCGGAGACCTCTTTATGCCGGGCAGCAAGTCAGACTACGAAGATGTAGTAGCTGCCATGAAGGAAGGAAAGGTGACAAGGGAGCAGATGATGATGAATGCATCACGAACTGCCAGGATGGCAAGGGAATTAGTGAAAGGTAAATAAGAAGTATGGCGTTGGAGAACAAAGCTGCATAGAGACGAGGTAGAATATGAAAAAAATTGATTTTAATGATAACTGGCTGTTTTGGAAGCAGGGAAGCGGGGAGAAACAGTCCATTACTCTGCCCCATGATGCACAGATCTTCGAGAAGCGGGGGGCTGACGTTTCCGATGGCGGTCATGGATATTTCCCTGGCGGTGTGTATGTATACGAAAAGACATTTACCGCTCCGGCGGAGTGGAAAGATAAAAAGATTCTGGCGGAGTTCGAGGGTGTTTATAAAAATAGTGTCGTTTCCCTAAACGGTAAAGAAATCGGGAGTCATAAATATGGATACACCACTTTTACCGTGGAATTGACCGGATTGAGATACGGCACGGAGAATACCCTGACTGTGGTCGCTGATAACTCAAAGCTGCCGAATTCCCGATGGTATTCCGGTTCCGGCATTTACCGTCCTGTGTGGCTGTATGTCGGGGAAAAGAATCATATCGCATATCGGGGCGTGAGGATTACCACTTTGTCTGTCAGCCCTGCCAAAGTGAAGGTTGAAACCAAGACTGCAGCGGGACAGATTGCCGTTGAAATTCTGGATGGCAGTGAAGTTGTGGCAAGGGGTTCCGGTGCCCTGTGTGAAATTGAAATTCCCGGGGGTAAACCATGGAGCGATGAAACTCCCAATTTGTATACTTGCAGAGTCACCCTAACGGAAGATGGTGCAGTTGTTGACACTGTTTCGGAAACCTTTGGTATCCGTAATATTACATGGAGTCCCAAGGGTCTGTTTATCAACGGAAAGGAGACTCTGCTCAGAGGCGGTTGTGTTCATCACGACAACGGCATTCTGGGAGCAGCCGCATACGACGAGAGTGAATGGAGGCGTGTCCGTATTTTGAAGGAGGCAGGCTTTAACGCCCTGCGTATGGCTCACAATCCCTGCAGCCGCGCCATGCTGGAGGCATGTGATTACTATGGTATGTATGTGATGGATGAAACCTTTGATATGTGGTACAACCGCAAGACAAAGTTTGACTATGGCAATGATTTTAAAGACTGCTGGAAAGAAGATACTGCCGAAATGGTAGAGCGGGACTACAATCATCCCAGCGTCATCCTTTACTCCATCGGCAACGAGGTAGCGGAGCCGTTTGAAGCAAAAGGCGTGGACGCGGGCAGGGCAATGGTGGATTTGATTCACGGTATGGATACTTCCCGCCCCGTGACTTGTGGCCTAAACCTGATGATTATCAGCCGGGCCGCCAAGGGGCAGGGAATCTACAAGGATGGGGAGCAAAGTACCGCCGCATCGGGAAAAGAGCAGAAGGAAGGGGGCAATGCCAGCCTTGCTTTCAATATCATTGCTTCCTTCGTGGGTTCCGGTATGAATAAGGGAGGCAATTCCCCTAAAGTGGACGCCATTGTTACCCCCATTATCAACGCCCTGGACATTGCGGGCTATAATTATGGTTCCGGTCGTTATCCCCTGGAAGAGAAACAGCATCCGGAGCGTATCATATTCGGTTCAGAGACCTTCCCGCAGGATATTTGTAAGAACTGGGCTATGGTAAAGAAATATCCCTATCTGATAGGAGATTTTATGTGGACTGCATGGGACTATCTGGGCGAAGCAGGAATCGGTGCATGGAGCTATACCGGTGGTATGCCTTTCAATCGCCCCTACCCATGGGTGCTGGGAGGCGCCGGCGTGATCGATATTACCGGCGTTCCAGACGGCTCCTGCCGTTATGCATCCACTGTCTGGGGGCTGGAAAAGGCGCCCAGGATTGCCGTGAAGCCTGTGAACCATCCCGGTGTCCGGGTAAGCAAGTCTGTCTGGAGAGGCACAAATGCGATTGAAAGCTGGGCATGGAAAGGCTGCGAAGGGAATAAAGCAGAGGTGGAGGTCTATTCTGATGCTGCATTCGTGGAGCTGTTGCTGAACGGCAAATCTCTTGGTAAAAAGAAAATAAAAGAGTGTAAAGCTATTTTTAAAACGAAATACACTTCCGGTACCCTGACTGCCGTAGCTTATACAGAAGACGGCAGGGAGCAGGCACGGCGTGAACTGGTCTCCGCCACCGGCAAAACAATCATTGCAGCCAAACCGGAAGTAACCGCAGCCAAAGCAGGAGAGATTGTCTATGTTCCGGTGGAGCTTGTGGGCGAGAACGGCATTGTGGAATCAAATGCAGACCGGAAGCTGACGCTGACAGTCACCGGCGGAGAGCTGTTGGGCTTTGGCTCTGCAAATCCCTGTCATGAGGAGCAGTACCATACAGGCACTTTTACCACATACTATGGCCGTGCTTTGGCTGTAGTCCGTGTGACTGACGATACCACCGTTAGCGTCACGGATGGAAAGTGCAATGCAAGTGCAGAGATTTCTATAAAATAATATGTAGATAAAAGGAACGGTATTATGAAAGGGATAATATAACCTTGCAGCATATAAGTAAATGTAATTTCTCGACAGTCAAAAAAGGAGGAAAAATTATGCAGAAAAAGAAACAGGCATTCAACCCGTATCTGCCGAGCTTCGAGTATGTACCGGACGGCGAGCCACGGGTGTTTGGTGACAGG
>JAIDME010000291.1 GCA_029050705.1 Acetatifactor sp. | reverse complement strand
CAGGTGATTATCCAGATATGCATTTACCTGGTTTTCAAAGGACCTGCGAATAAGGAAGCCGGTCAGGGAATCCACATCCTTTACCCTGCTGATATCGTTTTCCGTTTGCTTGCAAACCTCTACGATGAAAGCATCTGTTTCGTTTTCTTTTTTTTGTTCTTCGTCCTCTTCGAATTCAAATTGGGGAGTGTCCGTAAATTCAAAGCCGTCTTGCAGGATTTCCAGCATAACGTCGGTCAAATAGGGGTCGAACTGTGTACCGCGTCCTTTTTTCAATTCATTTACAGCATAATCCTGAACCTGAGCCTTCTCGTAAATTCGATTGGAGGTAATGGCGTCATAGGCGTCGGCAATTCCGATAATTCTTGCAACATAGGGAATATCGTCACCCTTTAATCCAAAGGGATAGCCCTTGCCGTCATAGCGCTCATGATGATATTTTGCACCATCGCATATTTGGGGAACCATTGTGATGGGACGCAGAATATTGGCACCCATGGTGGTATGGCTGCGTATCAGGCGGTATTCCTCATCCGTCAGCTTGACCGGTTTATTCAGGATGGTGTCGGGAATACCGATCTTGCCGATATCGTGCATGAGCGCGGTATAGTACAGGTTCATGCAGTCCTGTTTGGACCAGGAAAGCTTTTTCGCCAGTGCGAGACTATATTGGGCAACGCGAACCGAATGCCCTTTGGTATAACGGTCTTTTGCGTCTACCGCATATGTAATCGTGGTGATGGACTGGATAAAAATTTTTTGAAGCTCATCAGTATTTGCCTCTACCATCTGCTCCAAATGCTTATGAAGCTCGTCCAACTCCAGAATACGGGCGATGCGGCACTGCATGACCAGAGGAGCGAAAGGCTTTGTGATATAATCCATGGCGCCCATTTCAAGCCCCATGACCTCGCTTTCCTGTTTCGTGTCTGCAGTCAGAAAGATGACGGGGATTTTCTTTAATTCGGAGCTGTCACGCATACGCCGGAAGACAGTGTACCCATCCATCTGCGGCATATTAATATCCAAAAGGACAAGATCAGGGGGAGTAAGGCGCATCCGCTCCAGCGCCTTTGGGCCGTTTTCAAACAGAGAAACCCTGTAAGAGCCGATTAAAACACTTTCGGCATATTTTAATATGGTTTTGGAATCATCAATAATATAGATAAGTTTTTTATCCATAAAGCCCCCTGGTTGTTATAATCGGATATCATGCCTATATATCTATTATTATATAGCAATCAGATTTTTTTGCAATCCCAACTTTCTACTTGCTTTTTATAAATCTATCTATTATAGTTAGATAAGGTATGGATTCTTCTTTGGAGGGGGATGATAACCATGGCGGAAATGGTAAATGTGGCGGTAGACGCTATGGGCGGGGACAACGCCCCGCTGGAGATTGTCAAAGGTGCAGTGGAAGCCATAAATGAAGATAAGCGTGTAAAGGTGTTTCTGGTGGGCAGAGAGCCCATCATCAGGGAAGAACTGAAAAAATATACATACAACGAGGAACAGCTGGAAGTTGTACACGCGGAGGAAGTGATCGAGACCGGTGAACCGCCGGTTATGGCAATTCGCAGGAAGAAGGAGTCTTCCATTGTGAAGGCTATGTATCTGGTGAAAGAGGGACAGTGCGATGCTTTTGTGTCCGCAGGCAGTACCGGTGCGGTGCTGGTGGGCGGGCAGGTCATTGTGGGCCGCATCAAGGGAGTGGAGAGACCGCCCCTTGCACCGATCATTCCCAATGCAAACGGTGTCAGCCTTCTGCTTGACTGTGGTGCAAATGTGGATGCCAGACCTTCGCAGCTGCTGCAGTTTGCGAAGATGGGCAGTATTTATATGGAGAGTGTCCTCGGAGTGAAAAATCCGAAGGTGGGCCTTGTAAATATCGGAGTGGAGGAGGAGAAGGGCAACGCCCTGACAAAGGAAACTTACCCTCTGCTTCAGAACTGTCCCGAGATAAACTTCGTGGGAAATGTAGAGGCAAGGGATATTCCGGCCGGTGTGGCGGATGTGCTTGTCTGTGAAGCCTTCGCGGGAAATATTGTGTTAAAGATGCTGGAAGGAGTCAGCGGCGTACTGGTAAAGAAGATAAGAGAGGGCATGATGAGCAGTCTGCGCAGCAAAATAGGAGCATTCCTTGTAAAACCTGCGCTGAAGCAGACACTGAAAGCGTTCAGTACGGAGGAGTACGGCGGAGCGCCTCTGCTTGGACTGAACGGCCTTGTGGTAAAGACCCACGGGAGCAGTAAAGCCATTGAAATTCGTCATTCTATCCTGCAGTGCATTGCATTTAAGGAGCAGAATATCAACGAAAAAATAAAGGAACAGATTGTTCTGGAAGATTAAAGGAAAGAAGGAAACAGTATGGAATTTGAAAAGCTGAAAAAAGTAATTGCGGAAGTTCTGAATGTGGATCCTGACGAAATCACCATGGAGACAACTTTTCTGGATGACCTTGGTGCGGATTCCCTGGATGTGTTTCAGATTGTGATGGGGATTGAGGAGGAGTTTGACATTGAAATCCCTGCGGACAAGGCTGAAAAAATTACAACTGTTGAGGAAGCGGTAGAGTTAATCAAAGGCGCTTTAAACTGATCAGTCAAATTGATTTCAACAGGAGCAGTACGTGTCAGCGGACTGCTCTTTGTTATGCACAGGGCCGCATGTGGAATTTTGCTTCTATGCAGCATGCAGCCCGCGCAGCGGGCAGGTGAAAATCTTCCCTGCCCGATTGAAAGGGGAATTAAAATGCTGGAAGGCTATACCATAAAGAATCTGGAGGAGCGGATAGGATATCGGTTTCGTGATATTTCTCTGTTAAAACGGGCAGTGACCCACAGCTCCTTTACAAACGAGCAGAAAATTAACCGGACAGGGGACTATGAGAGGCTGGAATTTCTGGGGGATGCGGTGCTGGAGCTGGCGTCCAGTGAATTTCTGTTTCATGAGTATCCGGAGGTGCCGGAGGGCGAACTGACAAAGCTGAGGGCATCTATGGTCTGCGAACCGGCGCTTGCCTTCTGCGCAAGAGACCTGGAACTGGGGAAATTCATCCGGCTTGGAAAGGGCGAGGAGAATACGGGAGGCAGAGAGCGCGACAGCATTATCTCCGATGTTATGGAGGCGGTCACGGGAGCTATCTACATCGACGGAGGTATGGAGCAGGCAAGGGCATTTATCAACAGGTTCATTTTGTCGGATCTGGAGGACAAGCAGCTCTTTTATGACAGTAAGAGCAATCTGCAGGAGTTGATCCAGGGAAAGCTGAAAAAGCAGTTTTGGTATGAACTTCTGGAGGAGAGCGGGCCGGAGCATAATAAAACATTCAGAGTCTCCGTACATATGGAGGACGAAGTTCTGGGCGAGGGCGAAGGAAGGACAAAAAAGGCGGCGGAGCAGCAGGCAGCATACAGCGCGCTGCTGCTTTTGAGGGATAGAGGATATGTATTTAAAAAGCATTGAAGTACAGGGGTTTAAGTCATTTGCAAACAAAATAGTGTTTCAGTTTCATAACGGTATAACAGGCATTGTGGGGCCGAACGGGAGCGGTAAGAGCAACGTTGCCGATGCGGTCCGGTGGGTGTTGGGAGAACAGCGCGTCAAGCAGCTTCGCGGTGCAAGCATGCAGGATGTTATTTTCTCGGGCACGGAAAACAGGAAGCCTTTAAGCTATGCCTATGTTGCCATAACGCTTGACAACGGGGATCATCAGCTTGCCATAGACTTTGACGAGGTTACGGTGGCAAGGCGTATTTACCGTTCCGGAGAAAGTGAATATCTGATCAACGGAAGCCCCTGCCGGCTGAAAGATGTCAACGAGCTGTTTTATGATACCGGTATCGGCAAGGAGGGCTATTCTATCATCGGGCAGGGCCAGATTGACAAAATCTTAAGCGGCAGGCCGGAGGAGAGGCGTGAGCTTTTTGACGAGGCTGCGGGGATTGTAAAATTTAAGCGCCGCAAGGCGGCGGCACAGGCCAAGCTGGAAAATGAAAAGCAGAACCTGGTCCGTGTCAGTGACATTCTCTCAGAACTGGAGAAGCAGGTGGAGCCTCTGGAGAGGCAGTCCGAGGTGGCAAAGGTCTATCTGCGCAGGAAGGAAGAACTGAAAACTCTGGATGTGAACGTGTTCCTGCTGGAAAACGGGCGGCTCAAGGAGCAGGTGCAGCAGGTGGAGGAGAAGTATAATCTTGCCGGCGGTGAACTCTCTGAAATTACCGGGAAATATGAGGGTATCAGGGAAGAGTATGAGCGTGTTCAGGCGGAACTTGAGAGTCTGGAGGAGACCATTGAACAGGCCAGAAGTACGCTGACCGATACCGGGCTGATGCGGGGAAAACTGGAAGGCGAGATGAATGTCCTGAAGGAGCAGATTAATTCCGCAATGGGCAGCGAGGCGCATCTGACAAACCGTCGCACTGTGCTGGAAGAAGAAATCAGTCTCAAGGAGAAGGACAAGGAAGGTATCCTTACTGAAAAAAATGAGACAGACAGCCAGGTTCGGGAGATCATAGCTACAGCGGAAGCAGAGAAAGCCAAGCTGGATGAGATACAGGAAAAAATTACAGAGCTGAACAATGCAATCGAGGAGGGCAAGAATACCATCATCGGCGAGCTGAATCAGAGGGCCACGATCAAGTCCAGAATGGGGCGCTTTGACACCATGATGGAACAGGTAAATATCCGTAGAGCGGAGTTGAATTCCCGGCTTCTGCGGGCAAAATCCGATGAGGCTGCCAGGGAGGAGAGCCTGAAAAAGCTGGAGTCCGAGTTTGAGGCAGTGACGGAAGCCCTGAGGGAGATGAACGAGCAGGAGGCCGCAGTGGAGCTTGCACTTGGAGACATCAGGGAGGAACTGTCCAAAAAGGACGCGAAGCTTCGGGAGACGCAGAGTGCATACCATATGGAGAAGTCCAAGCTGGAGGCGTTGTCCAACCTGACTGAGCGCTATGAGGGCTATGGCGGCAGCGTCAAAAAAGTCATGGAGCAGAAGGAGAAGAATCCCGGTATCATCGGCGTTGTGGCAGATATCATCAAGGTGGAGAAGAAATATGAGACTGCCATTGAGACAGCGCTGGGCGGAAACATTCAAAATATCGTCACGGATGACGAGGAGACCGCCAAGAAGATGATTCGCTTCCTGAAGGAAAACAGGCTGGGGCGAGCCACTTTTCTGCCGCTCACCAGTGTCACAAGACCCCAGGAATTCAAAAATCCCGAGGCGCTCTCAGAAAAAGGCGTTATCGGCATGGCGGATGAACTGGTACAGATAGAGGACAGATACCGCAATGTGGCAAAGGCAATGCTTGGGCGCATTGTGGTGGTTGACAATGTCGACAATGCAGTAAAAATTGCCAGAAAGTATGAATATGGCATCAGAATGGTTACACTGGAGGGTGAGCTGCTTGTACCCGGCGGAGCGATCAGCGGCGGCGCATTCAAAAACAACAGCAATCTCCTGGGAAGGAGACGGGAAATAGACGAGCTGGAAAAGAGCGTGAAAAAGCTGCTTGCCGCCGTGGATGCGATCAACAGGGATATAGATGATACCAAATCCAGGCGGAACAAGCTGCGCATGGATTTGGAGACGCTTAAAACCGATATTCAGAAAAAGTCCATAGAGCAGAATACCGCGAGACTGAACATCAGCCAGGCCAGGGAGCGCATGGAGGAGGAAGTGGAGGCGAAGGCTTCCTTAAAGCTGGAAGAGCAGGAGATTGAAGGAAAGATCTTCGAGATCAAAAATGATAAGGAGACCATTCAGAGGGAACTGGCTGACAGCGAGGAACTGGAGAAAAATACCCAGGAGCAGATTGTAAGATTTCAGCAGGAGCTGGAGGACTGGCGTAAATCGGAGACTGAAGCGTCGGCCCTTGTGTCCGAATGGGAGATGAAAGTAGAGAAGATGCGGCAGACATTAGGGTTTAAGCAGGCTAATGTGGACCGTATCGATGAGGAAATTGCCCGCTCCCGTGCCGAACTCTCCGAGATCATGGAGGCCCTGGAGGAAAACCGGCTGGAGACGGAGCGCAAGAAACAGAATATCGCTGAGATAGAGAAGACCATTGCAGCTTCCTATGATGTTCAGAACGAATCCGAGGGCAGACTGAAGGAAAGCATAGCGCACAGGGAAGAGTTATCTGCAAAGCAGAAGACTTTTTTCCGGAGCCGTGAGGAGATGGCGGAGAAAATGTCGGCGCTGGACAAGGAGGTCTATCGTCTGGCAGCCCAGAAGGAAAGACTGGAAGAAAATCTGGAAGCCCAGATTAATTACATGTGGGATGAGTACGAGATTACGTTGAGCGATGCCGCATCTATCCGGGATGAAAGTATGACAGACCTGTCATCTATGAAGAGACAGATTTCATCCCTGCGTGAACAGATAAAAAAGCTGGGCGACGTGAACGTCAATGCTATTGAGGATTACAGGAATCTGATGGACAGATTCACATTTATGCAGACTCAGCATGATGACCTGGTGGAGGCAGAGAAGACGCTGGAGGGCATTATCGAGGAACTGGATGCAGCGATGCGAAAGCAGTTCACTGAGAAGTTTGCGGAGATTAACCGGGAGTTTGACAAAGTGTTCAAGGAGCTGTTCGGCGGCGGTAAGGGTACTCTTGAACTGATGGAGGACGAGGACATTCTGGAAGCAGGTGTACGGATCATCGCCCAGCCGCCGGGGAAGAAACTGCAAAATATGATGCAGCTGTCAGGTGGAGAGAAAGCGCTGACGGCCATTTCGCTTCTGTTTGCCATCCAGAATCTGAAGCCTTCACCCTTTTGCCTGCTGGATGAAATAGAGGCGGCGCTGGACGATTCCAACGTGGGGCGTTTTGCAAAATACCTGCACAAGCTGACGAAAAATACTCAGTTTATTGTCATTACACACAGAAGAGGCACCATGGAGCAGGTTGACCGGCTTTATGGTATCACCATGCAGGAGAAAGGCGTGTCCGCACTGGTCAGCGTCAATTTGATTGAAAAGGATTTGACAAACTGAAAGGAAACGGTATGAGCGAGGAAAAGAAAGGCTTTTTTGCCAGGCTTAAGCAGGGGCTGACTAAGACCAGGGATAATATTGTCCGGGGAATCGATTCGGTATTTAACGGGTTTTCGGCGATTGATGATGATTTTTATGAGGAACTGGAAGAAATCCTGATCATGGGAGACATCGGAGTAAACGCCACCAATGATATTCTGGAGCGGCTGAGGGGCCAGATTAAGGAGAATCATATCAAAGAGCCATCGGAGTGCAAGCAGCTGCTGATTGACAGCATCAGGGAGCAGATGCAGGTGGAAGCGGAGGCCTATGACTTTGAGAAAGAAAAATCTGTAATTATGGTTATCGGGGTCAACGGCGTGGGCAAGACCACTTCTGTGGGCAAGCTTGCGGGTAAACTTAAAAGTGTCGGCAGAAAAGTGCTGATTGCCGCAGCGGATACCTTTCGGGCTGCCGCGGGAGATCAGCTTGCCGAATGGGCGAAGCGGGCGGATGTACCCATGGTGGGTGGCGGCGAAGGAGCCGACCCGGCAAGCGTAGTGTTTGATGCCGTGACTGCAGCCAAAGCAAGAGGGGTGGATGTGCTGCTGATTGATACAGCGGGCAGGCTCCACAATAAGAAAAACCTGATGGAAGAGCTTCGCAAGATGAACCGTATTATTGACAGGGAATTTCCGGATGCCCACAGGGAGAATCTGATCGTGCTTGACGGCACCACAGGGCAGAACGCACTGGTACAGGCCAGAGAGTTTGGGGAAGTAGCGGACCTTACAGGCATTATCCTTACAAAAATGGACGGGACGGCGAAAGGCGGAATTGCGGTGGCAATCCAGTCGGAGCTGAAGATTCCCGTAAAGTATATCGGTGTCGGCGAGAGTATTGAGGATTTGCAGAGATTTGATTCGGATGAGTTTGTAAACGCGCTGTTTGATGTGGACAGCGGCGATGTTGACAAGGCCGATGGTGACTGAGAGACATAACTATTCAGAGCCTATTCGCAAAAGCTACAGGTTGTTATAAAATATATACGAGAGGTGTAATGGTATGGAAGAACAGATGTTGACGCTGGAAAAATTTGAGGAGGCCGCGGAGACTGTCAAACAGGTAACGCTGGAGACAAAACTGATCTTCAGTGATTTTCTCAGTGGACAGACAGGAAACAAGGTTTATCTGAAACCGGAAAATATGCAGTTTACGGGTGCTTATAAGCTTCGCGGGGCATACTATAAAATGAGCACGCTTTCTCAGGAGGAGAGAGCGAAGGGACTGATTACCGCGTCGGCGGGAAATCATGCTCAGGGTGTTGCATATGCAGCTAAATGTTACGGTTCAAAAGCGACGATTGTCATGCCTACAACCACACCGCTGATGAAGGTGAACCGAACCAAGAGCTACGGTGCGGAGGTGGTACTCTACGGAGATGTCTATGATGAAGCCTGCGCAAAGGCATATGAACTGGCTGAGGAGCACGGTTATACTTTTATACATCCCTTTGACGATCTTGCTGTGGCCACGGGACAGGGTACTATTGCCATGGAGATTGTGAAGGAACTTCCGCTGGTAGACTATATTCTCGTTCCCATCGGGGGTGGAGGACTGGCTACCGGTGTGTCGGTGCTGGCGAAGCTGCTGAATCCCAAGATCAAGGTTATCGGAGTGGAGCCTGCGGGAGCGAACTGTATGCAGGCATCTCTCGCTGCAGACAAGGTAACCACACTTCCCACAGTAAACACGATTGCTGACGGTACGGCGGTAAAGACCCCCGGCAGCAAGCTGTTCCCGTATATTAAGGAAAATTTGGACAATATTATTACTGTAGAGGACAAGGAACTGGTGGTGGCATTTCTGGATATGGTGGAAAACCACAAGATGGTGGTGGAAAATTCCGGCCTGCTGACGGTAGCCGCACTGAAGCATCTTGAGGCGAAGGATAAAAAAGTGGTTTCCATCCTGAGCGGCGGCAATATGGATGTTATTACCATGTCCTCCGTGGTTCAGCAGGGGCTGATCATGCGTGACAGGATATTTACGGTGTCTGTACTGCTTCCGGATAAGCCGGGTGAGCTGTGCAGGATTTCCGGTGTGATCGCCAATCTCGATGGCAATGTCATCAAGCTGGAGCATAACCAGTTCGTCTCCATTAACAGGAATGCGGCAGTGGAGCTTCGTATCACCATGGAAGCCTACGGAACGGAGCACAAGAACCGGATCATAGAAGCACTGGAAAAAGAGGGGTATCAGCCGAAGCTGATGCCGACGGTCATGTAAAAAATCGTAGCGGAGAACTTAAAATATGTCGATGACGAAGGAACAGCAGGCGGAAATTAAGTTTGAGGAGAAAAAGACACTCAAACGCCGGGTGATGGATTATATCGAGATTACAGTAGCGTCCTTGCTGTATTCCATAGCGGTCAGTCTGTTTTTGGATCCGAATGCCCTGGCACCCGGAGGCGTTACGGGTATTGCCATTATTCTGAACCGGATTACGGGGCTGGAGACAGGTACGCTGGTGTTGTGTATCAATATTCCCATTATTGCGGTGGGAACATGGAAGTTCGGTCTGCGGTTTATTCTGTCTACCATGTACTGTACGGCGCTTACCGCCGGCCTCATCAACCTGTTTGCCCCCTTCGGCGCGGCTACCACAGATCCGTTTCTGGCGGCGGTAGCGGGCGGAGCGCTGATGGCGGTTGGTATCGGCCTGGTGTTTAAGGCGGGCGCTACCACCGGCGGAACAGACATTATCGTCAAACTGCTGCGGCTCAGGTTTCCTTATCTTAAGACGGGAGTTCTGTTTCTGATCACAGATGCATTGGTCGTGGCAGCGTCTGCGTTTGTGTTTAAAAATGTGGATGTGGCGCTGTATGCGGGGCTGGTGGTATTTATCAACTCTGTGCTGCTGGATGTGGTGTTGTACGGGCGGGACGGCGCAAAGCTGATATTTATCATCAGCGACAGACATGAAGCAATCACAAAGCGTCTGCTGGAGGAGCTGGACATCGGAGTGACTTACATTTCCGGTTCAGGGGCATACAGCGGCAAGGAAAAGAAAGTCATTATGTGCGCTATGAAAAAACAGATTTCTCCCCGGGCGGAAACTATAGTGCGGGAGGAGGATCCGGGGGCGTTTATGATCGTCACCAGCGCCACGGAAATTTTCGGGGAAGGGTACAAGAGTATCTACAGCGAAAAGCTGTGAAGGTGTCATTGCCACCAAAACAGGTGTCAAGAAAAAATACTTGACACCTGCTTTTTTATGTAGTAATATAGGCAGAGTCGGAAGAAAGTCAGAGGCAGTCAGGCAAAATGGATAAGATTTATGAGCAGACGATGCTGTTTGATTTTTACGGGGAGCTGCTGACGGAGCATCAGCGCTCGGTATATATTGATGCGGTGTACAACGATCTGTCCTTGGGGGAGATTGCGGAAGAGCGCGGCATCAGCAGACAGGGCGTGCATGATCTGATCAGGAGATGCGATAAGATACTTAAGGGATATGAAGATAAGCTTCATCTGGTGGAGCGTTTTACCAGGGCGAAGGAGACTGTCAGGGAGATTCAGGAGCTGTCAGGAACAGTGGCAGGTGAGAATTTTCACGGAGAACAGGTTTTCAGGCCGGAAGCCGAAGGACGGACGGAGGAAGACCTGCGGGGCAGGCTGCAGCGGATAGGTGAGTTGTCCCGGGAATTGATGAAGGAATTATAGCACGAGCTGACGAGTGGCGCGGAAATGAACAATAACGAATTGTAAGGAGTCGCAAGTGGCATTTGAGAGTTTAACGGATAAACTACAGAGAGTATTTAAAAATCTGCGCAGCAAGGGCAGGCTTACCGAGGCGGACGTCAAGGCGGCGCTGAAGGAAGTAAAGATGGCGCTGCTGGAAGCGGATGTCAATTTCAAGGTTGTGAAACAGTTTATTAAGGCTGTGGAGGAGCGTGCAATCGGCCAGGATGTGATGAACGGACTGAATCCCGGCCAGATGGTCATCAAGATTGTAAACGAAGAGATGATCGCTCTCATGGGGAGCGAGACCACAGAGATTGCCATGCAGCCCGGAAAAGCCGTCACCGTTATCATGATGGCCGGTCTTCAGGGTGCAGGTAAGACTACGGCTGTGGCAAAGATAGCCGGGAAGCTCAAGACAAAGGGAAAGAAATCCCTGCTGGTGGCCTGCGATATATACAGACCGGCGGCAGTGGAGCAGCTGCAGATTAACGGCAGGAAGCAGGAAGTGGACGTGTTTGAGATGGGGACGGACCACAAGCCTGTGGAAATAGCAAAGGCGGCCATTGCCCACGCGGAGAAGAACGGGCATAATGTAGTCATTCTGGATACTGCGGGACGTCTTCACATTGACGAAGACATGATGGCGGAACTCCAGGAGATCAAAAGCAGTGTGACGGTGCACCAGACTTTGCTGGTGGTGGACGCCATGACCGGACAGGACGCCGTGAATGTGGCTAAGGAGTTTGACGAAAAGGTCGGAATAGACGGAGTCATTCTCTCCAAGATGGACGGTGATACCAGGGGCGGTGCGGCGCTTTCCATAAAGGCTGTCACAGGGAAACCGATTCTGTATGTCAGCATGGGCGAGAAACTCTCCGACATGGAGCAGTTCTATCCGGACCGTATGGCAAACAGGATTCTGGGCATGGGAGATGTGCTGTCCCTGATTGAGAAGGCGCAGGAAAGTATTGACATAGACGAAGAAAAGAGCCGCGAGATGGCAGGCAGAATGAAGAAGGGTAAGTTTGACTTTGAGGACTACCTGGAGAGCATGAAGCAG
>JAIDME010000290.1 GCA_029050705.1 Acetatifactor sp. | reverse complement strand
GTCCTGGCGCGGTCCTATACGGAACCTATAGTCACCGGAGAGATGGGGTTTGAAGACTATGACCTGGGAATCCTGACCATGGGCTTTGACCAGAAGGTGGAGGTTGTGGAGGCCTATCTTCCCGAGAGTCTGCTGACACCATTGGAGACAGCTACAAACCGTCTTATCATGGAGCAGGAGACCCCCAGCATTTATGAGGTGAAGCAGGGGGATACTCTGTCCGAGATTGCCATTACCGTCAACATTCCCATGGACAAGATTGTGGAGATGAATGACAGTCTGGATGACGTTAATTCAATCCTGCAGATTGGGCAGCAGCTGGTCATTACGGTGCCGGAGCCGGAGCTTTCCGTCACCAGAGTGGAACAGATCTATCTTGCAGAAAGTTATGAAGCGGACGTACAGATCATTGACGTGGACACCTGGTTTACAAATCAGACGGAAGTGTTGGTGCAGCCTTCGGCGGGATTCCGCAAGGCGGTGATGAATGTCACTTATGTGGACAACAAAGAGGTGTCCAGAGAGATACTGAAGGAAGAGATTGTGCAGGAGGCGGTTGCCAAGGTAATGAAGCGGGGCACCAAGATACCGCCTACTTATAATTGGCCAATTTACGGCGGACGCCTAACCTCCGGCTTCGGCCATCGGAGTGCGCCGAAGAAGGGTGCCAGCACCAATCATAAGGGCATAGACCTGGCAACGGCCACGGGAACACCTGTGTATGCCTCCTGTGGCGGAACAGTCACAAAGGCAGGCTGGGGAAGCGGCTACGGCTATGTGGTTTATATCGATCATATAGACGGCAGGCAGACCAGATACGGACACCTGAGCAGGGTGTTGGTGTCTGTGGGGCAGAAGGTAAAGCAGGGAGACAGGATTGCTCTCAGCGGAAATACCGGTGTCAGCACAGGGCCTCATCTGCACTTTGAAATGAGGATCAACGGTACTCCCGTTGACCCGAGAAAGTATTTGCCGAAGAGGTGAACGTGCGTTCCGTTTACAAACGAGGTAAATTGTGGTAACATTCATCTTAAGATTATTTTAATCTTTTTTAAACATGATTTTAACTATGGAAGCTGTTTAGGCTTCTCTGGATAGAGGGATAGATAAATGGAACAATACGCGATTAAGGGCGGTAATCCATTAGTTGGAGACGTGGAAATAGGGGGTGCCAAAAATGCGGCGCTTCCTATTCTTGCTGCCTCCGCTATGACGGGTGAGTCCGTATATATTGAAAATATACCGGATGTGCGGGATGTGAACGTACTTCTGGAGGCAATGGAAAACATCGGAGTTGTGGTGAAGCGTATCGACAGACACAAGGTGCTGTTAAATGCGGGGAACATCAACAACCTGGTGATCGAAGATGAGGCTCTCAAAAAGATCAGGGCTTCTTACTACCTGGTGGGCGCTCTGCTTGGAAAGTATAAACATGCGGAGGTGGTGCTGCCGGGAGGCTGTGATATAGGCTCCCGCGCCATTGACCAGCATATCAAGGGATTTCGGGCGCTGGGCGCAACAGTGACCATTGAACACGGCCTTATCAAAGCCAGGGCGGACAAGCTGGTAGGCAGTCATATTTATATGGATGTTTCCAGCGTAGGCGCAACGATCAACGTTATGATGGCAGCTGTTATGGCTGAGGGCATTACAATTATCGATAATGCAGCCAGAGAGCCTCATGTGGTGGATCTGGCCAATTTCCTGAGCAGTATGGGGGCGAATATCAAGGGCGCGGGCACGGATGTGATTCGCATCAAGGGAGTGCCCAAACTGCATGGATCGGAATATACAGTCATTCCGGATCAGATTGAAGCGGGAACCTTTATGTTTGCCGCTGCCGTCACCAAGGGAGATGTGACGGTAAAAAATATTATTCCAAAGCATCTTGAGTCCATCACAGCGAAGCTGTTGGAAATAGGCTGTGAGGTGGAGGAGATTGAGGACTGTATCCGTGTTGTGGCTTCGAAGCCGCTTAAGCATACGCAGGTAAAGACCCTTCCGTATCCCGGATTTCCCACGGATATGCAGCCTCAGATTACGGTAGCGCTGGCCCTGTCCAGGGGAACCAGTATTGTGACGGAGAGCATTTTTGAAAATCGGTTTAAATATGTGGATGAGCTGACCAGAATGGGCGCAAACATTAAGGTGGAAGGAAATACCGCCATCATTGATGGCGTTGCCAAATATACGGGTGCGAGCATATCGGCACCGGATTTAAGAGCTGGTGCGGCGCTCGTAACGGCGGCGCTAGCTGCTGAGGGTGTCACTATTGTAGATGACATCAGATATATTCAGCGCGGCTATGAGGATTTTCATCTGAAACTTCAGGCTCTGGGTGCACAGATTGAACTGGTGCAGAAGGAGAGAGATTTCCAGAAGTTTGAAATGAGGGTCGGATAAATCGGCATTTCACCCTTGACAAGGGAAGTCGTTTATTGTAAATTATTTTATAGAAAAATTTATATTTTCTCTTATTCAGAGTGGTGGAGATACAGAGGATCGT
>JAIDME010000029.1 GCA_029050705.1 Acetatifactor sp. | reverse complement strand
TAATATCGGCGGGAGGGGAAGTTGTGTAGACGAGAAATATGCCGGAGAGCATCAGGGGAAAATAAAACAAAAGAATCTTTCCCGCAAGAGGCCCGTTGCACATATCAATCTCATATTTTTTCCCGCCTGCTTCAGCGCTCACTTTTATCACTTCCTGTTAATATAATTGATCAGCCCTTCGGATGCGATAATCTTCTGCATAAACTCCGGAAAAGCCTGCCCTTTGAAAGTTGTACCTTTTGTAATATTGGTGATGATCCCGGTGTCGAAATTTACTTCCACCTCATCTCCTGCACTGATTCCCTTTGCGGCTTCGGGACATTCTATGATAGGCAGTCCGATATTGATGGCGTTACGGTAAAATATTCTGGCAAAGGTCTCTGCGATGACGCAGCTGACCCCTGCGGCTTTTATCGCTATCGGCGCATGTTCACGTGAGGAACCACAGCCGAAATTTTTGTCAGCGACAATAATGTCACCTTTTTTTACCTGCTTGATAAAATTCTTGTCAATGTCCTCCATGCAGTGTGTGGCAAGCTCCGCAGGGTCAGAAGAATTCAAATACCTTGCCGGAATAATTACATCCGTGTCAACATTGTCACCGTATTTAAAAACTATTCCTTTTGCGTTATTCATTTTTATCCTCCATTTTCAAACTTGGTGCATAACCGTGTGCTGCTTAGATTTTATCAGTCTTTTATGCAATCTTCCGGTGAAGAGATCACGCCTGTAATGGCGCTGGCTGCCGCCACAGCGGGACTTGCCAGATAAATTTCCGATGTGATATGCCCCATGCGGCCCACAAAGTTGCGGTTGGTTGTGGAGACACACCGCTCCCCTTCCGCCAGAATGCCCATGTAGCCTCCAAGGCAGGGTCCGCAGGTAGGGGTACTGACAATAGCTCCCGCCTGGATAAAGATCTTCAGCAATCCTTCTTCCATGGCCTGCATGTAGATAGCCTGGGTGGCAGGAATCACAATACAGCGCATTCCCTTTGCCACATGCCTGTCCTTTAAGATCTCAGCCGCAATCCTCAGGTCATCCAGACGTCCGTTGGTGCAGGAACCGATGACAACCTGATCCACCTTAATCTCATCCATGGCCTTAATCTCATCAATGGTATGAGTGTTTTCGGGCAGATGAGGAAATGCTACCGTAGGACGAAGCTTGCTGAGATCAATGGTGTACTCCTCATCATAGACCGCGTCTGCGTCTGCCTCATAAATCTTGTAAGGCTTGCTGGAATGCTCCTTCATATACTGTTCCGTCAGAGCATCCACCGGGAAGATACCGTTCTTTCCCCCCGCCTCGATTGCCATGTTTGCAATGGTAAAGCGGTCATCCATGGACAGATTGGCTATGCCTTCTCCCGTAAACTCCATGGATTTGTACAGCGCACCGTCCACGCCGATCATACCGATAATATGTAGAATCACATCCTTGCCGCTGACATATCCGGCAGGCTTTCCGATCAGTTTGAACCGGATAGCCGCCGGAACCTTGAACCAGGCTTTGCCTGTAGCCATTCCTGCCGCCATGTCCGTGCTGCCCACGCCGGTGGAAAAAGCGCCGAGAGCGCCATAAGTACAGGTATGAGAGTCTGCGCCGATGATGACATCTCCCGCAACAGTCAGTCCTTTTTCGGGGAGCAGTGCATGTTCAATGCCCATCTCTCCTACCTCAAAATAGTTTGTTATCTCGTTTTTTCGGGCAAACTCCCGCACACATTTGCAGTGTTCCGCAGATTTTATGTCCTTGTTGGGTACAAAATGATCCGGAACCAGGGCAATCTTATCCTTGTCAAAGACACCCTTGACAGTGAATTTTTCCATCTCCTTGATGGCCACAGGACTCGTGATATCATTACCGAGAACCAAATCCAGGTTCGCCTCAATGAGTTGTCCTGCCTCCACCTTTTCCAGTCCTGCCGCCGCGGCCAGAATTTTCTGCGTCATTGTCATTCCCATATGCTTCACCATACCTTTCCTGTTGTGGATAAATATTCGCAAACTCGCGCTTTCAGCGCTTCCTGTCCGATTTCATCGGACGTTTGCTCGTTATATAACCATGCTTCCTTCGGAAGCAGGAAAAACAAATGCCGCTCCCAAGTGACGGCACGTCACTTTGCGCTTTGTTTTTCCTCTGCGGTTATTATATCGTAAATACAAAACAGCGCCGACGGACAAGGATGTACACCCTGTCAACCGACGCCGTCTAATGAACATGATAGCACAAATGAGAATATACTTCAAATACAAGTTATTGATACATTTTATCCTTATGAATGCGGGGGTTGAACTGCTGCAGTCTTCCATGTGGTTGTGACCTTGAACAGATCCCCGTCCACCTCCAGATTCAGCGTACCTCCCTGAAGCTCCGTAAAGCTTTTTGCAATCGCCAGGCCGAGCCCGGATCCTTCTGTGTTGCGGGAAGCATCTCCTCTGACAAAGCGTTCTGTCAGTTCTCCGGAGTCCACAGTAATTTCCTGTGCGGAAATATTCTTAAGGGTAATGACAACCGTGTCATCAATTCTGAAGCCATTGACATAAACTCTTGTACCCTTCATGGTATACTTTACGATATTCCCGAAAAGGTTTTCATAAATCCGATAAGTCTTCTGGCTGTCCAGGGTAAGCAGTACCTTTTCATCCGTGAGATTCATTCTCAGCTCCAGGTCTGCCGCCTCCAGCTTGTCGGACATTTCAAAAGCCACCTGCTTTATCAGATTCATAATATCCACATCCGCCAGGTTTAGGGTGACATTTTGAGAATTCGCCTTGGTGACCTCAAATAAATCCTCAATCAGCGCCTTGAGACGCAGAGACTTCTGCTCCAGTATCTTCAGGTACTCCCGGCGCTGCTCCTCCGTGATGTTCTCCTCCTCCAACAGGTTCACATAGGTTATGATGGCCGTGAGAGGTGTTTTCAGATCGTGGGACACATTGGTGATCAAATCCGCTTTCAGTTTCTGACTTCTGACCTCCTCGTCCACCGCCTTGCGGAAGCCGTCCTGTATTTTTGCAAGTTCCGGCTTGAATGGTTCAAAGACACCGATATCCTCCTGAATGCTTACATTAAGGTTCCCCGCCGCCATCTCATTGGTAGCTTTAAGCAGAATACTATATTTTTTCTGCAGGTTGCTGATATACTTTCTCAGTATAATATACAGCAGTACCGAATAGATGATCGTCACCATAAATCCGCCAAACCACAGGCTGCTGATAATAAATAAAATCACCGCATTAATGATGACAATTCTGATAATGGCTTTGTGTGCATTCTGAGTCAGGTCAAGATGCTCCAACCCGTGATAGACCGCCATCGCCTTCCCTTTTATAAAAGGGAAAAAGCGATAGATAATGCTTCTCTCTTTGATGTAGCGCACCGGTCCCCGCTCCGTGAACGCCCTGGCACACACGCCGATATACCAGCCCGGGAAAAAGGCACAGGTCAGAACAGCCAGATTATAGAAAAATGCCACCATACCAGCCGCTCTCATGGAAATCCCAAAGTGAGAGCTGATAGCTGTCGTCGCAAGTCCGCAGGCTGAAAAAGCCACATGAGCCACTGTGACGGACATGATTGCCATCGCAAGGAGAATAATGGCAGCCAGCAGTTCCAGACAAGGCTTAAACAGTCTCATGTCATTCCATGGCTTTGTCTTCATCGGCAAAGGCAGGAGCATTCCCAGCAGTGCAACAATCAGAAGACACAGCATCAGAGCGTTTATGACTCCTGTATCCTGATAGGCCTGTACGGAATATCCGTCTCCCATATAACTTCTTACTATAAAATCAATATAGGTGGATCCGTTAAAATGAGAAACATCCAGATAAAAATTCCGGCTGGTTGATGTCCCGTCCTCGGATGGCACTGTATAGAGGACGGTACAGTCTCTGGGCGAAACCACGCTGCCGTATCTGCAGAATTCCTTCATATTTGCCGTCAGAAGGGAGGTGAGCGCATCATCCCGCGCCGCCAGGTTTGCATTCTTTCTCACTGTGTCTTCATTTTGGCTGTGAATGTCGCCTACGGATAAATTGCCCATACTGTCAAAATGAAAAGTGATCAGAAAAAAGCAGTCACTGTAATCCTTTTCAAGCAGCCGCTCCATCTGTTCCTCAGACATATTTGTCAGATGCTTTCCGGTGGTGTTGTCTCTGATGCAATAGTGATACAGACTGTTCAAATCTCTGAAATCAGATTCAAGGGCATTAAAATAGGATTCCATCAGGAGAATTTCATTCTGAAGCTCATCTGTCAGATCTTCATCCCTCAAAATTTCGTTTATCGTGCCAAAATCACTGGTTTCCGCAGTTTCTTCGCGCTCTTCATCCAACATATTCACCAGTTCGTTCAGTTTTTCCCTGTCCAAAAGCAGCTCGTATCCTTCATCAGGCTTCAGATAGAGCTGTTTGTAGCTGAGCCGGGTGCCGTTCTGCACATTGTACAAGTCCTGATAGAGCAGGTATGTACTCTGACAAAGCCATTCTATATTGGTTGATTTTTCGTAGGGATTATCCTGCCAGTTCCTTGCGCTGCTTCGAAAACTTCCGTAAAAGCAGGTCAGTATCACGGACGCCGCAAGGCATATCGGAAGTCCCCATAATATCCATGGAAAATGCTTTTTCATGTCTATACCTCCCTGTGTGAGACTTAGAATTTCTCTTCACACTATTGTCTGTCTATTTTGTATCCAACACCCCAGACTACTTTCAGGTATTTCGGATTTTTGGGGTCAATCTCGATCTTTTCTCTGATGTTCCTCACATGTACCATGATGGTGTCCGTGTTCACTGCTTTTTCATTCCAGATTCTCTCGTATATCTCATCGGCAGAAAATACCCTGCCCGGGTTCCTGATAAGCAGATGTACTATTTTGAACTCCATAGGGGTCAGCTTTACAGGCTCCCCGTCCACAGATACCTCCACGGTGTCTTCGTTCAGTTCCAGACCGCCTATGGTATAAATATGTTCTCCGCCGCTCTCCACATTCACTGCATCCAGGTATTTGGAATATCTTCTCAGGTGGGAGTTTACCCGTGCCAGCAGTTCCAGCGGGGTAAAGGGCTTTGTCACATAGTCATCCGCCCCCATGTTCAGTCCCATGATCTTATCTACTTCCTCAGATTTAGCCGAGAGCATGATGATCGGGAACTCCTGCTCCATGGCCCGCAGTTTCATCAGCATAGTGATGCCATCCATGACGGGCATCATGATGTCCACGATTGCCAGATGCAGTTCTTCCTGCTCCACTACCTTCAGTCCCTCCGCACCATTTGCTGCCTGAAAAACCTGATAGCCCTGGTTCCGCAGATATATTTCAATCCCCTCCCGAATTTCCTTGTCATCCTCCACCACCAAAATTTTATACTTTTTATCCATTATGCTGTTTTCCCCTCATGTTTTTATTTCTCATACCGCACAGCCGCATTGTGTGCCGCGTATATCCAGGTATCTGTCAAACTTACGGCACTCTCAGGCGGCCACCATGGCATAGTTATATACTTCCGTCCGGTCGGGCTACCACGGCGCAGTATTATGTATCCCTCCGTCCGGCCGTGTTTTACCACGGCGCAGAGTATTTTCGACCCGCTTTCGCTTGGGGCGCGACGTAATGGTGCATAAGTGACCAAAGTACGGTCACTAAGCACCAACGTCTTGCACAGTCGAAAATCCTCCGTGCCGCGCTTCCCGACCGGACTGGTTACATACAGAAAACTGCAATGCAGGCAGGCTCGTGTATTATCTTCGCGTATATCCGGGCGGATTCATGGCACGGTAAGCATTTTGACCGTGCGTAACGCCGGCGCTTAGGCTGCGTACTTTGCAGCCTTATGCGTCCGCTGCGTGGAGCCCCGAGCGAAAGCGTGTCAAAATGATACCGGGTCATGACTCTGCCGGAAGCATGCTGTATTACACTGCAACCGGAGACATAACACCGGAAACTGTGTCATACCGGGAAGTATACCACAAGTCTTACGCCTGCAGCGCGCCTGAATAAGTCCTCATATGCCGTGCTCTCACCACTTCATTATAGACGCGGGCCGCTTCCTGTGCAACCGTTTCTTCCCGATACAGCAACCCGGCAGCATAAGCATTTTCCGACATCTGCGCTCTGTTTATCTCTCCCTGACAGAAATCAAGCAGCGTCTCTGCAAAAGTATCCTGATCTTCATCTGTCAAAATCCCGTTGACACCGGTGTCCACCAGGTCCTCCACCCCGGAAGCACGAACCGCCAGCACCGGAGTGCCGCCTGCAAATGCCTCAAGGATCACGATTCCCTGAGTCTCCGTCTTTGAGGCGAAAAGGAAGGCATCTGCCGCCGCAAAATAAGCAGTCGTCTCTTCGTTTGGCAGCATTCCCGTGAATACCACTTCATTCATAAGATCAAACTCCTCACAAAGTCTCTCATACCGCACTCTGTCCGGTCCGTCTCCCACTATTACCATGCGGAAAGGCTTGCCGTATCGTCTTTTAAAGAGTGCCAGACTCTCCAATATAAAGGCCACATTCTTTTCCTGCGCCATCCTGGACACAGTGAGGAAAAAGGGCATCTCCCGATCTGTATGTGCCGTATACACATATTTGCCGCGAATCCGATTCTTTTCTTCCTCCGTCACGGAAAAATTTCTGTCCTCAATGCCTGTGGGAAGAATTCCGAGTCTGTACCATGGCACTCTGCAGGTCTCCTCAAGGTAATCCCTGATCCCGGCAGTAGGAGCAAATATAAAGTCACAGTGCCTAAGGAAGGTATGAAGATAAATCGGCATTACCCCATCCAATTTTCCCAGGCCCTTCGTGTAACATTCCACATATTTTTCATAGCGGGTGTGATAAGTAAATACAAGAGGGATGCCGTATTTTTTTGAAAGATATACAGCCATCCTTCCGATCAGCATGGGATGATGTACATGAATAATATCAAATTTTTGTCTTCTGAACTCTTTTTCAATTCTTATGTCAAAAGGATTGGGAAGAACAATTCCCCCGATAAAATGTTTCATACAGGTGGCGTACCGGAATACATTTTCCTCCTGCTCCTGTTCCTCATAGGTAGGAGCAAAGACAGTCACCTCATGCCCCTGTGCTTCCAGCCCGCGCTTCAGCCGCTCTATGGAGATCGGTACTCCTCCCATAATTGGTTTATAATTGTTCGTCATAAGTGCAATCCGCATTTCATCCTCCTGCCTTTTCACCCAAATATTTTGAATACCTGGTCTCCCAGCACATAACCCGCACCCACAAATGCGAAATTCCATATAAATATTCCGCAGGTTGAACTGAAAATATACTTTGTCAGATCCATTTTGATGACGCCTGCCGGAATTGAGATAAGTGTGCGCACCATAGGAAGCAGTTTTCCCAAAAATACGCCCAGAGAACCCTTTTTTCGGATCCAGTCCAGAACCTTTTCCAGAGATTCCTTCTGTTTCGGGAAGCGTTTGATGTAGGCATTTAAAAATACCTCGCCTCCCTTTCTGCCGAGTCCGTACAGCATCAGACTTCCCAGCAGTCCTGCTGCGACGGTTATCACCATGACCCATGCAAAAGGAATATTTCCCTGTGCGGCCATAACACCCGACAGCGGCATGATAATCCCCGCCGGAAAGCCCGGCAGGTTCAGATATTCAAGAAAAACAACCACAAATATAGCGATGGCGCCGTATTTGGTAAAATAAAAAGTCAGTGTTTCAATCTCCATAATCATTTCTCCTCGTTGAGATTAGTATAACCATGAAACCTAAAAAGACCTGCCACAAAAAAGAAAAGAAATTCTAAAGAGAGTTTAAGAAAAAAGAAAAACCGCACACCGAAGTACTTCTCCGGTGTGCGGCATATTTTAAAGGTAAGTATAATAAAGTTGTTAACACAACTTAGTTGTTGATCAGCTTGTCCTCTTCGTTGTTCCAGCTGTAAAGCTTTCTGATCTCCTCGCCAACCTTCTCTGCGGGATGCTCGGAAGCCAGCTTTCTCATCGCCTTGAAATGAACCTGCTTTCCTGCGGGAGACATGTCAAGCAGGAATTCCTTTGCAAAGGATCCATCCTGAATGTCGCTCAGGATTTTCTTCATGGTCTTCTTGGTCTCCTCGGTAACCAGCTTGGGCCCGGTGATATAATCGCCGTACTCAGCAGTGTTGGAGATGGAATATCTCATGCCTGCAAAGCCGCTCTGATAAATCAGATCTACGATCAATTTCATCTCATGGATACACTCAAAATAAGCGTTTCTCTCGTCATAGCCTGCTTCCACCAGAGTCTCAAAGCCTGCCTGCATCAACGCACATACGCCACCGCACAGAACAGCCTGCTCGCCGAACAGATCCGTCTCGGTCTCGGTGCGGAAGGTGGTCTCCAGAACGCCTGCCCTTGCGCCGCCGATGCCCAGAGCATAAGCCAATGCCAGATCCTGTGCCTTTCCGGTAGCATCCTGCTCTACAGCAATCAGGCAGGGAACTCCCTTGCCCTCCTGATACTCGCTTCTCACGGTGTGTCCGGGTCCCTTGGGCGCAATCATGGTGACATCCACATTTGCGGGAGGTACGATGCAGCCGAAATGAATATTGAAGCCATGAGCAAACATCAGCATATTGCCCTCCTCCAGGTTGGGCTCAATATCCTTCTTGTACAGGTCTGCCTGCTTCTCATCGTTGATCAGGATCATGATGATGTCGGCCTTCTTTGCAGCCTCTGCAGCCGTATACACCTCAAATCCCTGCTTTACTGCCTTGTCCCAGGATTTGGAACCCTCATACAGTCCGATGATGACATGACATCCTGAATCCTTCAGGTTTAATGCATGCGCATGTCCCTGGCTGCCGTAGCCGATGATTGCAATGGTCTTTCCCTCCAGTAAAGACAGATTACAATCCTCCTGATAAAAAATCTTTGCCATTTTCTTTTCCTCCGTTTTTATTTTTCAATTTATATAACTGGCAGGAGCAGCGCCTGTTGTCAAGGGCACATGTGCCGTGCACGCCTTTGCCACCGGAAACTCCCCTGGAGCTAACTTGATATAATATTACTACTCATCCAGATAAATAATATGGTCTGTGCCTCTTCCCAGACCGGCGATTCCGGTTCTTGCAAGCTCCAGAATGCCGTACTCTTCCATCAGCCGGATAAATGCCTCCACCTTCTGCTGATTTCCTGTCAGCTCTATCACCAGACTCTCCGGCGCAAAGTCAATGATCTTTGCCCGGAAGGAATCCACCACCGCAATCACATCCTGGCGCTGCTCTTTTGTGGCATGTACCTTAATCAGAACCAGCTCCCGGTATACGCTCTCCTCCGGCTTCAGCTCCCGGATATCTCTGACATCCACCAGCTTTTCCACCTGCTTTTCAATCTGCTCCAGAATCTCGTCATCACCGGAGGCTACAATAGTGATCCTGGTAAATCTCGGATCCGCCGTCACGCCTGCCGTAATGCTCTCGATATTGTAGCCTCGCCTGGAAAACAGGCCGGAAATACGGCTCAGCACGCCGGATGTATTGTCAACCAATAACTGAAATACTTTTTTCTGCATGGAAATCCCACCTCATTTTTTCATTATGTTTAAATATAGCAACATCTTTGCCGGATGTCAACTATTGCATTGTCTCGTCCAGATAAAGCTGTATCCGGTTTTGTATGGCGGCTGCCGTGTCATCAGCGCTTTTGCCTCCTTCAAAACAACTCAGCAGCTCATCCCCTATGATTTCAGACAGCTGTGGAATTCTGGCCGGATCCGGTTTGCAGTTCTGTACAAATTCTAAATACTCCTCCAGGAAAGAAGAGCCGTCCGGCTTCAGCGGGATATCCCGTATCGGCCCATCAGGATCTGCAGTAGTCCGCTGTATAAGGGTCTTGCCGTCCCTGTCATATACTATACTGTCCCGGATGACATCCAGTCTCACACTGCTGCCGTAGACCTCATATTGCTTCTCATAGCTCAGGAGAAAATTGAGATAGTCCTTTATCTCTTCCTTATGCTCTGCATTAATATTCACTGCCAGATACCCCTGGGAATAACCCGTAATGAAACTATTGCTTCCGTCCTCACCGGGAAATCCGATAATATGGCAGTTGTCACCTAATTCCAGCATGGTGCTT
Source organism: Acetatifactor sp. (assembly GCA_029050705.1). Classification (GTDB taxonomy): domain Bacteria; phylum Bacillota; class Clostridia; order Lachnospirales; family Lachnospiraceae; genus Acetatifactor. Next base: position 594 of record JAIDME010000029.1, on the reverse strand, counting down.
GAAAACCCATGAAATCCGTCGTACAGAATGCTTATTTCAGCCAGGCATTCTCCCTCCCGCAGCATCCGGGAGCGTTCATCCCGGCTTCTTGTTTCGGAGGACGGTTGTCCGTATTTTTTACAGAGATTTAAAATATCAATAAACTCCTGACTGTCGAAACAGCATTTACCCTGCTCCAGATCCAAAAAGGGCGAATGGTTCAGATCATTGCAGAACATCATCCAAAAGAGTGTATAGTAACTTATTCTGTCCGAAGAGAAGCTCACCGGCCAGTCCCAATAATCCCTTCCCTGCAAAAGCTCTGTAAACTCGGAAATGGTCCAGCTGTCCGCCTTCCATGTCTCATTCCCGGTGAACACAGTTTCAAAAATTATCTCCGGTGTAATGCCTGTCAGCCGGCCATTTACACTCCCAAGCTCTATCACACTCGGAATCATCTGGCTCAGTGTGTCCTCTGAGATCATCTCCGACAGATCACACAGAAGTCCCTTATCCTGCAGAATTTCCATATCTTCATAGGACACAAACAGAATATCCGGGCCTTTCCCTGCTACAAGCTCCGCAAATACCCTGTTCCTATAATCTGTATAATCC
>JAIDME010000289.1 GCA_029050705.1 Acetatifactor sp. | reverse complement strand
GGCCTATCCTGCGGCAATCTACATTTTTCCCGCAAAAATACCCTTGCAATCCTTCTCTTGACAACTGCCCCGAATCAGGGCACAATAAGAACCATGAGACAAATTGCCGAGGACATCAAACAAAATAAATTCAAACAGGTCTATCTCCTCTACGGAGAGGAGCGCTATCTGCGGCGGCAGTACCGGGAAAAGCTGCGTGCCGCCCTCTGTGCCGAGGGAGACACCATGAATGTGCATTATTACGAGGGAAAGGACACGCCTGTGGGTGAGATCATCGATCTGGCGGAAACCCTGCCGTTTCTTGCGGAGCGGCGGGTCATCTTTCTGTCGGACAGCGGACTGTTCAAGTCCGGCGGCGAGAAGATGGCGGAGTACCTGACCACTCCCTGCGAAACTACCTTCTTTGTATTTTCGGAAAGTGAGGTGGACAAGCGGAGCAAGCTCTACAAAACGGTCCACTCCAAAGGGTATGCGGCGGAATTTACATCTCAGGATGAAAATACGCTGAAGCGCTGGATTGGCAGCACGCTGGCAAAGGACGGGAAAAAGATTACGGAAAGCACCGCCCAGCTTATCATCTCCAAAACCGGCACCGGCATGGACAATATCCAGATGGAACTGGAAAAGCTTGTCTGCTACTGCATGGACAGGGATGTGATCACAGACGCAGATGTGGAAGCAATCTGTACCACCCGCATCAGCAACCACATATTTGATATGATAAATGCCATCGCTGACAAAAAACAGAAGGAGGCTCTGGAGCTTTATTATGACCTGCTGGCCCTGAAGGAACCGCCTATGCGCATCCTGTTCCTCATCGCAAGACAGTGCAATATGCTGCTGCAGACAAAGGAGCTGAAATCCGGCGGGCACGACAACCGTTCCATTGGCGCAAAAATAGGTGTGCCGCCCTTCATCGCGCAAAAGTATGTGAATCAGGCGGCACGGTTTAAGACTTCCACCCTGCGAAACGCGGTACGGCAGTGCGTAGAGGCGGAGGAAGCCGTCAAGAGCGGTCGTATGAATGATATGATGAGCGTGGAAATATTAATTCTCAGCGTTCTTCTCTGAAATATGCCAGTCCCAGATGTGCAGGGGGCTGGTTTTCTTTTTTCTTGTGGAGGCTGCTCACGATCAGCACCGCAATGGTCACCACATAGGGCACCATCTGAATCAAATCCGTCACATAGCTTGCAACGGTAAATCCCATAAGGCTTGGCAGGAACTGGTACAGCCAGTATAGCACGCCGAACAGGTAAGCGCCCCAGATAGCGTTTAGGGGTCTCCAGGTGGTAAATATGACAAGTGCCACCGCAAGCCAGCCCAGGGCCTCAATCTGCCCCGTGGTGGCCCATATGCCGGAGTTGTAGTCCAAAACGTAATACATCCCGCCGATTCCCGAAATACCGGCGCCGATACAGGTAGCCAGATACTTGTACTTTGTCACGCTGATGCCGGCGGCATCAGCGGTTGCAGGGTTCTCCCCCACCGCCCTGAGGTTCAGTCCTACCCTGGTGTTGTTCAGGAAAATATGCAGCACCACTGCCAGTACAATAGCCGCATAGACAAGGAAGCCGTACCCGAACACAGTCTGCCCCACAGCGCCCAGCCCGGACAGGAACGGAATCTTGCGGGCGTACGCACTGTTTGCCAGCGGTGCGGCGGTATAGCTCTTTCCGTTCAGGATGAACACGCCGAAAAAGTTTGCAATACCCATGCCGAAGGTGGTCAGCGCAAGACCGGTGACATTCTGGTTTGCCCGCAGCGAGATCGTCAAAAAGCTGTAGATCAGCCCGCCCAGCATAGAAGCCGCCACGCAGCACACAAGTGACAGCAGAATGCAGACGGCCCCGTTGGGGCTGGCCGCATTGTTCTCATAGTAAAACGCGCTGGCAAAGCCTGCAAAGCCGCCCAGGTACATGATACCGGGAACGCCCAGATTCAGGTTTCCTGATTTTTCCGTCAGTATCTCACCCATAGCGCCGTACATGATAATGGTTCCGAAGGGAATTGCTCTGATGATCCATGCGATCAGGTTACTCATGCAGTTTTACCCCCTTTCCTGTGCGGAAGATCACCTTATAATTGATGAAAAATTCACTACCCAAAATACAGAACAGGATAATACCCGTGATGATGGAAGCAGCATAAT
>JAIDME010000288.1 GCA_029050705.1 Acetatifactor sp. | reverse complement strand
GATTACCATATCTCCGTGAACATTTCCCCGAAAGACTTTTACTTTGCGGATATATATAAAGTATTTACGGGACTTGTGGAAAAATATGAGATCAGCCCGAGGAATCTGCGGCTTGAGATTACGGAAAGTGCTATTATGAGCGACTTTGAAAAGCAGCTTGTGTTGATTCAGCGGCTGCAGGAATATGGCTTTTTAGTGGAGATGGATGATTTCGGAAGCGGCTATTCCTCCCTCAACATGCTCAAGGATATGCCGGTGAACACGCTCAAGGTGGATATGGGCTTCTTAAGACAGACTGACCATCAGGAGCGCAGCCGAACGATCCTCAAAATGATCATTTCCCTGTCAAAGCAGCTTGGCATGGAGGTGATTACGGAGGGCGTGGAGACTAAGGAACAGGTGGATTTCCTGACGGACATCGGCTGTGATGTTTTCCAGGGGTATTATTTTGCCAAGCCCATGCCTGTAAGTGAATTTGAAAAGAAATATTTTGAAAGATAAACGAGATGTATAGTTAAAGAACTCGTCGGGAAGAGTATTACCGGACGAGACAGGAGGAGTGCATGTGAGCGGTAAAAAACGTGTGACAGGTGTTGTGGTATGGCTCTGCATTACATTGGTATTGCTTGTCTGCGGCTTGCTGATCGGTGCTCCGGCAGTTAAGCATGAATCCATCAGGGAAGCCATGAAGGATGCTGTGCTGCATGGATCAAACAGAATAAGTCTGCTCGGAATAATGGATGTAAATCCGGCGCTTATTTCGGCATTTACCATTACGGGTGTTATATTATTGATTTCAGCCGGTATCCGTATTTTTGTCATTCCGAAATTTCGGTACGTTCCGGGAAAATTTCAACTTTTATTGGAGCAGGCGGTCGGTTTTTTTGACAATCTTGCAAAGTCAAACAGTCCCCATAGGAACAGATTCCTGGGGGCTTATGTCTTTGCGGCGGGTGTCTATATTTTCATCGGAACACTGTTTGAACTGTTTGGATTACAGGGAGTTACAACGGAGGGGGCATCCATTGCTTTGCCCGCGCCCTTATCGGATATTAATGCGGCGATTTCAATGGGCTGCTTATCTTATCTGGCGATTTTATCAGGCGGCATTGTGGGAAACGGATTTCGGGGAATCGGAAATACATTAAAAGATTTTTCGCTGCCGATTTCCATGAGCTTTCGTCTCTTTGGAGCGCTGCTCAGCGGTTTGCTGGTGACAGAACTTGTTTACCACTACACTTATTTGAGTATCCTGCTCCCCGTTGCTGTTGGGATTATGTTTACATTGCTTCATGCGCTGATTCAGACCTATGTGCTTACCATGCTTACGGCGCTCTTTTACGGAGAGGTATCTGAACCCCATGAAAAGGCAAAAATAAAGCGAAAGAAAAATCAGGCTTTGACCTGAAACGGAGGTTGTTGGCAATGAATTCAAAGTTTAAAAAGGTTCCTGTAGTAGTGATCATGCTGATCATTTTGTGGATGGCTGTTCCTGTTCCGGTATCTGCTGCGGAAGCGGACACGCCCGCATCAGGGAAAGCCGCAACAGAAACGGTAGAAACAGCTGCGGATTCGACCGGTAATAAGGCCTGGGCCGCTGCGATGTGCGTAGGACTGCCTGCCGCCGCGGGAACGATCGGTATGGCTTGGGCTATTTCGAAGTCCTCGGAAGGCATATCCAGACAGCCGGAGGCAGACGGGAAGATCCGTACAGGCCTGATGCTAGGCCTTGTGTTTATTGAAACTGCCATTATTTATGCGCTGATTGTTGCGATTTTGATCATCTTTGTTTTGTAGGAGGGAGATTAATATGAGTATCCCTTTGAATATTGACTGGCAGCAGATACTGCTCCATATGTGCAATTTTGTCATATTGGCGGGAGGATTATATTTTCTTCTATTCAAACCCATAAAGAACTTTATGGATCAAAGAACCGCCTATTATCAGGGAATGGATAAGGCGGCTGCGGACAAAATGAAGCAGGCCGAAGAGCATGAGCAGGAATACAGGAGACGTTTGGATGATGCGGATTCGGAGATCAGCCGCAAAAAGGAGCAGGCGTCCAAAGATGCTGAAAAAATAGCGGAAACCATTTTGAATGAAGCCAATAAGCAGAGAGAACAGATCATTGCGGAGGCACAGAAAGAAGCCGGACGCGAGAAAGAAAAAATGCTTCAGGATGCCAAAGAAGAGATTGTGGAGCTGGCGATGGCGGCGACTGTAAAGATGCTTCATGGGGAGGCGGTATCCCATGAATGACAGGATGATAGACGAGCAGCTTGACCAGTTGAAAAATATATGGTCAGGGCTTACCGCGCAGGAAGGCGATATCATTCCTCTTATGCAGGAGGCGGTAAAGAACTGGATCCCGTCTGACATGGAGCAGGAGAGAGGAACTGTTTTGACTGTGGGAGACGGCATTGCCACTGTCAGCGGTCTGGAGAATGCCACATATGGTGAGATCCTGATCTTTTCAAATAATATCCGCGGCATGGTACAGGATCTGAAACGCAGGGAGATCGGCTGTATTCTTTTTGGAGATGAACAGGATATATGTGAGGGAAGCGCTGTAAGGAGAACAGGCAAAACGGCAGGCGTTCCGGTCGGCGACGAATTTCTGGGACGGGTGATCGATGCGCTGGGTAATCCCATTGATGGCCGGGGGAAAATACATGCGGACGGATACTGTCCGGTAGAAGCTCCTGCGCCGGGAATTATTGACAGACAGCCGGTGAACCGTCCGATGGAAACGGGGCTTCTGGCCATTGATGCCATGTTTCCCATCGGACGCGGACAGCGGGAACTGATCATCGGGGACCGGCAGACGGGCAAGACGGCAATCGCACTGGATACCATATTGAATCAAAAGGGAAAAGATGTCATCTGTATTTATGTGGCAATCGGGCAAAAAGCCTCTTCTGTAGCGCAGCTTGTGGAAACATTGCGTAAGCATGACGCAATGAAATATTCTATTGTGGTAAACGCAACTGCCAGTGATCCGGCTCCTCTGCAGTATATTGCCCCATATGCAGGATGTGCTTTGGGAGAATACTTTATGAGGCAGGGGAAGGACGTGCTGATCGTGTACGACGACCTTTCCAAGCATGCCATTGCCTATCGGGCGCTCAGTCTGCTGTTGGAACGTTCTCCGGGACGAGAGGCTTATCCGGGGGACGTATTTTATCTGCATTCCCGTCTGCTGGAGCGTTCCGCGCATTTATCAGATGAGCTGGGGGGCGGCAGCATGACGGCGCTTCCTGTTGTGGAGACTCAGGCGGGTGATGTGTCCGCCTATATTCCTACAAATATTATTTCAATCACGGACGGTCAGATATTCCTGGAAAGCTCTCTTTTCTTTGCGGGCCAGAGGCCGGCAGTCAATGTGGGCTTGTCTGTATCCCGTGTGGGCGGGGATGCACAGACCAAAGCAATGAAAAGAGCGGCGGGTGCTATCCGTCTGGAGTTGGCGCAATATCGGGAAATGGAAGTGTTCACGCAGTTTTCAAGCGATCTGGACGAAGTGACAAAACGGCAGCTTACGTTCGGGCAGGGATTGATGGAGCTTTTGAAGCAGGCGCAATACCATCCCCTGAAACAGGTGGATCAGGTCATTCTTTTGACTGCGGCCCTTGAGCATGTGATGCAGGCTGTTCCTGTCCGCGGTATTTCGGAATTCGGGAAGGGGCTGACCGTGTATGTAAAGGAGCAGCTGCCTGATGTCTGTGCGGAAATCGAGAAAACAGGAGTACTTACGGATGAAGGCAGGGAAAGAATACTCGAAGCGTCAAAACAATACCAAAAGCTGGTAAAACAAGGATAAGGAGTGGCTTGTGATGGCGAATGCCAAAGAAATCAGGCTGCGGATGGACAGCATTCGGGATACGCAGAAAATCACAAATGCCATGTATCTGATAGCCTCCGCAAAGATGAGAAAGGCCAAAAGCGAGCTGGATCGGACAAGACCGTATTTTACCGCTCTGCAGGCAGAGATCAAGCGGATTTTCCGTACGGCCGGCGATGTTGAAAGCAAATATTTCTACCCGGCAGACGACAGCCGGGTTCTTGATCATACTTATGCCTGCCTTGTAATCACAGCGGACAAGGGGCTGGCCGGTGCATATAACCAAAATGCGATAAAGAAGGCGGAGCAGCTGCTCATGGAACATCCTGATACAAAGCTGTTTGTTGTGGGAGAATACGGGCGGCAGTATTTCAG
>JAIDME010000287.1 GCA_029050705.1 Acetatifactor sp. | reverse complement strand
GAGAGCCCGCTGTCGCGGTAGCGCCGAAAAGCTGCTGCCCGCAGAAAGTCCCGTTCCCCTGACAGTTTTTCATCATAGAATTCTAGGTATATGGTGAAAATCTCCCGCTCTTTTTCCTGAGAGAGAACTCCTGCCGCATACTCCCTCAGCCCTGCCGCCAGGTAACCCGCACCTTCCCTCCCTGTGACAATCTGGTCCAGCGGACTGCGCAGCTCCGGATACTCCGTCCGTATGTCCGGAAACAGCTTTTTCACCGTGTCTATCAGGTATGCCGGACGCATGGATCTGCCTGCGCTGTTGACTTTGGAATAAGCCAGATACAGCCTCCCGGAAGGCTTCGTCATATTCAGGTACAGATACAGTCTCTGAATGAACATCTGCTGTCTGGGGCTGGGTGCAAGCTCCAGCCGGGACTCCCGCAAAAATTCCCTGTCCATGTCGGAGATGATACCGCCCTTTGAAGCATTCTTAGGTATGTTTCCGTCATTGACGCCCAAAAAGAACAAAGCTTTCACCTGCTTTAATCGGGTGCGCTCCATATCTCCCACCACCACTCGATCCACGTTCTGCGGAATGGTACCCACCTGGATTTCACCGAAACCGGCCTCCAGAATATCCGCAAACTCCCGGAGGGAAATTTCTTCATCCCCGAGAAGCTCATAAATCTGCTCAAGAAGTTCCATGATCAGCCGGTAAATCTGAGCATATTCCCTGGCCCTGGAAAGATGTCCCTGTCTCTCGAACTCTGTTTCGTATGCAGCCAGCTTCCTCTGCACCTCTGCATGTGTCAGAAAATCATAAAGCTTGTCCACATAATGCCGCACCGGTTCCCGGGGCTCCATGTGCAGCATCTCAATCTGCTCCAGAAAACGTTCCCGCAAATTGTTGAGTTCCGCCAGTGCCTCTTCTTCCTCCATTCCGACTGTCTTATGGGTAAACAGGCGGCTATAACTGCGGAAGCCGCGAATGCCGGTCTGAATTACATAATTTTCCAGCATGTCAACCTCAGACTGCTCCATATCCGCCAAACCGCTGCGAAGGTAGTGGAACACAGCCTCGTAAGAAAAATCTTTTAACCAGAGTTCAAGGGCACTCTTGATATACTCCACCATGGGATTCAGTACAATCCCTCTGGTTCTGTCCAGAAAGCAGGGAATTTCCATCTGGGCAAACTCCATCTCCACATAAGGCGCATAGCTGCCTAAATCCCCCGTGATAACGGCTATATCCCTGTAAGCAAGCTTCTTCTCCCGAACCAGTTCCCGAATCATCAATCCTGTCTGGTGTACCTCGTCCCGGGGCGTGGTGGCCTCAAAAATGCGGATTTCCTGCTGTCCCTGCAGATACGGCTGAACACTGTACCGAAACAGGTTCCGCTCCAGATGCCGCAGGGCAGGGGCATCTTCATAGCGGTGCCTGTCCCTGAAAATTATATCGCACTTGCCTTTTACCTTATCCTCCCACTGCTTTTCCAACCGCGCATCCCCGGGCAACACAAAGGTATCCCGTCCCCGGTCCACCCCTGCCGCCTTCGCCAGCTTTTCCAGATCCGCCACTGTCTTCTTGCTCAGATGAAAGAGTCTCTGCTCCCCGTCAGGCTCATAAGGATTCTCCCCCTCGCCCATAGTCACCGTAACAATGACCTCCCCGCAGAGCCGCATCAATTCCTGAATCACTCTGTTCTGAATGGGGGTGAATCCGGTAAACCCGTCAAACACCACCACACTGCCGGGAAGCAGCCGGGATTTTGAAAGGGAGCGGCAAAGCACATCTAGGGTTTCCTCGGTGGTGATAAAATTCCCCTGTATGTACTCCCGAAATCCCCTGTAAAGGGTCTGCAGATCCTTCAGCTTCTGTACCAGCGCCCCCCTCTTTTCGGCAAATTCAATGAGTCCGTTCACATCTTCCACGCCGATTCCGTACTGCATAAATTCCGATATGGCGCTCTTCACCTCATGAATATAGCCCTGCCTGCACAGGAAACTGCCGAGTACCGGCAATTCTTCCCTTAAGTCCGCCGCGATTTTCTGCAGGACCAGGCTCTTCCCCGTGTCATCCAGCACCGGAATGTCCTGGCCCCCTACTTCCTCCATGATGCGGTGGTTCAGACGCCCGAAACTCAGCACATCGATATTCATGATGCCTCCCCGGTCACTCAGCAGCACCAGATCCTTCTGGGTCTGCATGGTAAACTGGTCAGGCACAATGATAAA
>JAIDME010000286.1 GCA_029050705.1 Acetatifactor sp. | reverse complement strand
TATCGTCGGCAGCGTCAGATTTGTATAAGATACAGGCCCTGGAGTATCAGGTGGATTGGAAAGCAGCTGCCATATTTAATTGAACACTATGAGGAGTCAGTCATTATTTACTTTGTGCTGGGCATTGCGGCGGAGAAGCTGCTCTGGGAGCTGCGGAAGATTTTTAAAACAGTGCTGGCAGAGAACTGTTTTGTCAGGGAAAATGTTGTCAGCCTGCAGAAAATGGGTAACTGGAGTTTTTTCATCGCTCTGATGTCGGGAGTCAGGAGCATTGTGTACATGACGATAGCCATGGGCGTGGTTATTCTCGTATTCCTCGTTGCCGGGCTGTTCAGCAAGGTACTTAGTCTTGTGTTCGAGCAGGCGGTGGCATACAAGGAAGAGACGGATTGGACCATATAGGAGGGAGCCATGGGAATCATTGTAAATCTGGATGTAATGATGGCAAAACGTAAAAAGAGCCTCACGGACCTGGCCGCCGAGGTGGACATTACCCTTGCCAATCTGTCCATTTTAAAAAATAACAAGGCGAAGGCGGTGCGCTTCTCAACGCTGGAGGCAATCTGCAAGGCGCTGAACTGTCAGCCGGGAGACATACTGGAGTATGTGGAGGACGACAGTTCATCCATGCAGAGTTGAGCGGATAAACTTTTATTGTGGGAAAAGATGCACAGGTGTGATGACAGGATACATGTAAAGTTAAGGAGGGATCAAATATGACAGGATCAGAGCAGGATATTTGGATGGAACCTGCAACCGGGGGCAATCCGGAAATGCGGGTTATTCCCGGACAGGGAGCATCGGCATCAAAAGAGGCAGAAAAAGAAACTGAGGAGACAAAGCGCCTGAAGGGCAATTTCGGATTTTTCGGCCCGGCAGCCTTTATCTATGCAGTGTTCTACACCTTTTGCATGTACAGGAACGGATCGGGGGTGACATTCCCTTTTTTCGTGGCAGGCAGCCTCTTGTTTTTGTGCTTATCGCTTGCAAAACTGGAGACTACCTTAAAAAAAGGAAGCGTCTTTTATATGGCGGCAATGGTTCTTCTGGGCATTTCCACTTTTTGCACAGATGACGGCAGAATTATATTTTTCAACAAACTGGGTATTTTTCTGCTGATGATGAGTCTGCTGCTGAAGCAGTATTTTGACACTTCAAAGTGGGGGCTGGGTAAATTCCTTCAGAGCATTTTTCACCTTGCCTTTGCATCTTTTGGAGAAATGGCGAGGCCTTTTCAGGATGCTGCCGGGTATCGGAGGATGAGAAACGGTAAAATTGATAAACGTGTCTGGGCGGTGGGACTTGGACTGCTGGTGGGAGTTCCCCTGGTGTTTGTGGTGTTGATGCTTCTGGCCAGTGCGGATGTGCTGTTTCGACAGATGACAGATGGTCTTTTAGTGGGTATCAATTTCGGCAGTATTATAAATGTAGTATTCCGTATTGTATTTATGTTCCTGGCATCCTATTGTCTCACATCTTATCTGTGCAGAAAGAGGATTCGGGAGGAAGTGAAGGATAAAAGGACGGGTGAGCCTGTGCTGGCGATTACCGTGACAAGTATGCTGACGGTGCTGTACATGGTGTTTTCAGCCGTTCAGATTGAGGGGCTTTTTCTGGGGAGGATGCAGCTGCCGGAGGGTTATACTTATGCGTCTTATGCGCGTGAGGGATTTTTCCAGCTGCTGGCGGTGAGTCTTCTGAACCTTGTGATCGTGTTGGTGTGTCTGTATTATTTTAAGGACAGTAAGGTGTTAAAAACAATTCTGACAATTATGTCATTTTGCACTTTTGTTCTGATAGCCTCCAGCGCCATGCGCATGGTGATGTATATTAAGAGCTATTATCTGACCTTTTTGCGGGTGCTGGTGCTCTGGGCGCTGGCTCTGCTGGCGGTGCTTTTTGCGGGTGTGCTTATCAACATTTTCAAAGCCGGATTTCCACTGTTCCGTTATAGTGTGGCAGTGGTGACGGTGTTGTATCTTGCCCTGTCTTTTGTTCATCCTGATTATATTATTGCCAGGGTGAACGTGGCCAATATCGCTGTGACAGAGGGCGGGGAGAAGTCTGCGGCGGCATATCATGATTACTGGTATCTGAGCGGGCTGTGCGCCGATGCGGCTCCGGTTCTGGTGCCTTATATGAAAGAGCAGGGATACGCCATGGATGCGTGGACGGCAGAGGAGACACCAAGAGAATACAGCCGGGAGATCAACGGCGGGCGGGTCGGCATAGACAGGGAGGACACCTTTGGATATACCTGGATGGAGAGGATGCAGAAGCGGACGGAAAACTTTGGCGTGCGTACATTCAACCTGTCCAGATACAGGATGCTCAGGCTGCTGGATAAGGCGGGCGGATGAAAACGGTAATGTGGTAAGCAGCGGCAAAACACATTGGTGATCCCGGTTCGATGTCATTCAGTGTAAAGCGGACACATCTGCCGGCATTTTTTTCACGGTTATAAAATAACTGATAGCCAGTATTATATCCGCGCCCAGCCAGGCGGCAATCTCTGCGAAAAAAATTCCGATCTCACCCACTGCAAGGGGCAGCAGCAGTGCCGTGGAGGTGCGCATGACAAATTCTGCAATACCGGACAGCATGGGAAGCATGGTGTTGCCCATGCCCTGGATAGCGGAGCGGACAACGTGCAGAATATACAGGATGGGCAGGCTGATGCTCATGATTGCCAGGTAAAAATAGGCAATTTCCATGGTCTGTTCCACCTCCTCGGGAGTACCGGAGATGAAGCAGTTTAGGATCAGTCTGCCCAACACCAGCATGGCGACGCCGATGCAGACTGAGGTGATCAGAGCAAGACCCAGAGCGGAACGCATTCCTTTACGGATGCGTTCTGTTTTTCCGGCACCCATATTCTGCCCCACATAGGTGATCATGGCGTAGCCGTAGGAAGTGGCCGCAATTTCAAGCAGACCGTAAAGCTTGTTGGTGGCGGTAAAACCGGCGATAAAGATGACTCCGGCGCCGTTGACCACAAACTGGACGATCATGCCGCCGATGGCAATGATACAGTTCTGGAACGCCATGGGAAAGCCCAGCCACAGGAGCTTTCCGAACAGGCCCCTCTCCGGACGAAAATCTTCCCTTGTAAACCGCATGATCTGAATTTTAGAAATGTGGTACAGGCAGTAAATACCGGATATAAGCTGGGCGATCAGGGTGGCTGCGGCAGCGCCTGCGATGCCCCAGTTGAAGACCATTACAAAAAGTAAATCCAGAGCAATGTTGGCCAGGGATGCCACAACCATGGCATAAAGAGGGGTCTGCCCGTCCCCGAGAGAGCGCAGGATACAGGCAAGAAGGTTGTAGGCCATAACGATGGGAATTCCCAGGAACATAATGCGGAGGTACAGCAGAGTGCCGTCCATGATAGCTTCCGGGGTCTGCAGCAGGATGACGACAGGCTTTGCAATCAGTTGTCCCACAGCCATCAGTAAAAGAGCAAAGACAGCCGAAAGAATGCCGGAACTGCCGATGACTTTGCGAAGTCGATGGTGGTGCCCGGCGCCGAACTCCTGGGCCATAAGGATGGCAAAGCCCTGGGTGAAGCCCTGGATGATCCCGAGCATCATCCAGTTCAGCCAGTCGGACGCCCCCAGCGCCGCAAGGGCGTTGACACCCAGGTATTTGCCCACTACAGCGGTATCCACTACGGTATACAGCTGCTGGAACACATTGCCTGCCATCAGCGGCAGGGCAAAGGTCAATATTAATTTGCCGGGTTTGCCCTCGGTCATGCTTTTGATATGGGATGCCATAGCGCTCCGTTTCTGTTCCTGCTGCAATTGCATATGTTGCCGATTCTTCTTAATAAACTTAGCATCATTCAGGCCGGCAGCAGGCTTAATACGCTAATCGCTTTCTTCACCACCAGCATTTCAATAATTATAAGCCTAAAAGCAATGGTATTAAATTTATGCTCAGTTTGTTAAGTTACACCGTCTATTTGGCAAAAAAATAGACGAAACTAATTCCTGCGTAAATTAGCAATGATGTAAAATAGTGTTTCTATTACGACTAAAAAAATACAAAATACTGGATTATATAACGATAATATGCCCCCAAGAGCTAAAAGTCCAGCATAATTCTTCATCCCCATAATAACAAGAAAAGAAATCACTTCAATAATCGGGAAAATGAATTGCAATTTCCAATTTCCGTGCATTGATAAGTAACAAAACGCGGTGGTCACCCCATAAGAAACACCGTAAAACAGGCTCATAAATCTTGTAATAGCAAGCACAAGGGATACTAATTCTTCCCTGCCATATACTAATGCTTCAGGGTGTTTTCTTGTTACAACAATCATCATAATTATGTAGATTATAGTGCCAACCCCTGCTATTGCGGCTCTGACTGATTTTCTTTCTCCCATTTTTTTAAGAAACAGATATGAAACGGTTCCACAAATAGCAAATATAACTACAAGTAAAAATGACCTTGTAACAAATGGGAGACAATTTTGACTAATTATATAAGCATCAGTTGTATTCTGACCAAATGATGTCATGGTTTGTACGTTCCACATTTCCGAAATAAACGCAACTATAATAACAGCGATTGAAGGGATGACCGCCTTAGCAATTTCTCCTACGATTGTGCCGTTATACACTGTTTTCATTTTTTCTTGTTCCTTTTTACGTTCATACCCACAATGAGGACACACTTGCATTGTTTCAGAAATTTCTTTACCGCATTTTTCACATTGAATCAGTGCCATTATTCCTTATCTCCCTTCATCTTCAAAAGAACTGCCAGAATATCTTCAGCCTGCTTTCTCTGGATGATGTCCGGCAAAGCAACTACATAAAGACATCCAACGAATCCAAATAATAAAGTAATGATAAAAGCATGACTATTTTCCTGCCCTTTTTGTATGGCCACATTATTCATAAATGTAGCTATAACATAATTGATTAAAAAATTAACTAAGAACAAAACAACATACACCATCATTCTGAATCCCCCTCTTCCTTTTTGTAATAGAAAATACGGTATACAGCTGCCGGAACACATTGCCTGCCATCAGCGGCAGGGCAAAAGTCAATATTAATTTGCCGGGTTTGCCCTCGGTCATGCTTTTGATATGGGATGCCATAGCTGCCCTCTTCGTATCTTGATTATATACCTGAAAGAACGCTTCTTCACACTAAGCATAGCACAAAACGCGGGAAAAGTCTCCATTGAAGTTGCGGACTTGACATTTATCGGCATTTTTCATAAGGTATCTATTAGGTGTTTGGGAGTACAGATACGGGAGGGAGGATTTTCGCGCTATGCTGTTGATCGGAGCGAAAATACAGGAATATCGGAAGAAGGCGGGCTTGAGTCAGGAAGAATTTGCCGACAGGATCGGCGTGACAAGGCAGGCGGTATCCAAATGGGAGACGGACAAGGCATATCCCGATCTGGATAAACTGGTGGCAATCTGTGATGATTTTCAAATCAGTATTGAGGAATTGATTTACGGGAAAATTGTTTCTTCATTGGAAGAGAAGCCTGCCGGACAGGCCCTGGAAATGAGAGGAATGTCCGCCGGAAAAGCGCGGAGGAAGGGCATTTACATACGGTTGTGGGTCCTGTTCGCGTTGACAGGGGCGCTGTTTCTGTTTTGCGGAGTGCTTTTTGTGACAACGCTGATCCATTATCCCCGGAAAACGGATGATGCGCTGATAGAGCATATACG
>JAIDME010000285.1 GCA_029050705.1 Acetatifactor sp. | reverse complement strand
CGTAAGATCGTCGGGAGCGTCAGAAGTGTATAATAGACAGGTTTGTTCCCTTCAACCTTCCCATATCAATAGAGGGAATCGACCCTGAAGAAGTTTTGAGGCTGACAAAGTCCGACAAAAAAATGGAATCCGGAAAGATTAAGTTCGTGCTGCTTAAGAAGATCGGTAAGGCTGTACTGGACACCACAGTGACGGATGAAGAGCTTCTTGGAGCAATTAACGAAATCTATTTCAGTGAAGAGGATGCACATGAATAAAAAGAAGCAAAAACGCGCAAAAGTGATTATGCTGTTAATTGACATGGTGGTGACGGCGCTTCTGCTGACACTTGATCAGTTTACCAAATATCTGGCGATCACAAAGCTGAAGGACAATTCGGCGGTTGTATTGATCAAAGGTGTGCTTGAATTAAAATACCTGGAAAACAGAGGGTCTGCATTCGGAATACTGGAAAATCAAAAATTTTTTATTCTCTTTGTAGGATTTGTTTTCCTGGCGGTTATCCTGTTCTTTCTGTTTAAGCTTCCGACCGAAAAAAAATTCAGGATTGTCCATATTCTCCTTGCTGCCGTCATTGCGGGCGGAATCGGAAATATGGCAGATCGATTCCGTTTTGACTATGTGGTGGATTTCATTTACTTTGTGCTGATTAATTTTCCTATTTTTAATGTGGCGGACTGCTATATTGTGGTCTCTGTCATCGGGCTGTTTATCCTGTTTCTGTTTGTGTTTAAGGAGAAAGATCTGGAGTTCTTAAACTTTAAACAGAACAGGTACCGGGAAATGAAGTAACGATTATTATGGACAGATTTTGCTTTGAGATTACTGAGAGAGAAGAAGACGAGAGGATTGATAAGTGTCTTGCGCTGCTTATTGATTCTTTGTCGCGCTCTTTTATTCAAAAAATGATTGATGCCGGGAACGTAAGGGTCAACGGTGCTGCAGCAAAGGCAAGCTACAAAGTAAAACTGGAAGATTTGGTGGAGTTTGAACTTCCGGAGGCAGTGGAGCCGGAAATTGAACCGGAAGATATTCCACTGGAAATCTTATATGAGGATGCAGATGTGATTGTGGTCAACAAACCAAAGGGAATGGTGGTGCATCCGGCGGCGGGGCATTACAGCGGCACCCTGGTGAATGCTCTGATGCATCACTGCGGGGACGGACTTTCCGGTATCAACGGAGTCATGCGTCCCGGCATTGTCCATCGTATTGACATGGATACCACCGGTTCCGTCATCGTCTGTAAGAATGATGCCGCCCACAGCTGTATTGCGGAGCAGTTGAAAGATCATTCCATCACCCGGCGCTACGAGGCCGTCTGCTATGGCGTGCTGAAGGAGGATGAGGGAACTGTGGACAGACCAATCGGCAGGCATCCAACGGAGCGGAAAAAAATGGCCGTAAACGAACGGAACGGGAAACGTGCAGTGACTCATTACAGAGTGCTGAAGCGCTTTCGGGAATATACCCATATCGAATGCGTGCTGGAGACGGGACGAACTCATCAGATTCGCGTACACATGGCAAGCATCGGACATCCCCTTCTGGGAGATGATGTGTACGCCGGCAGCCGGAAATGTCCTTATCATTTAAATGGACAGACGCTGCATGCCAGAATCCTCGGCTTTCAACATCCGGTTACGGGAGAGTATATTGAGGTGGATGCGCCCCTGCCGGAATACTTCCGGCACCTGCTGGACATATTGGTGTGATGTCTTGTGCAAAAATGCGATTTGGTGTATAATTAAATCAGCTGAAAGAACAGGGATTATATTCTTTCAGACTATAGGAGGAAAAGGGGTAGGCTAATGAATACAGTGATTACAATCGGTAGACAGTTCGGTTCCGCAGGCCGTGAGATAGGCGAGAAGGTTGCGGAATATTTTGGCATCAAGTGTTATGACAAGGAACTTTTGAGCAGAGCGGCAAAGGAGAGCGGCTTCTGCGAGGAAATGATTCAGAACCATGATGAGCGTCCTACAAATTCCTTCCTGTATAACCTGGTGATGGACACTTATTCCTTTGGCTACAATGCGTCCTCCTTTGTGGATATGCCCATCAGTCATAAGGTTTTTCTGGCACAGTTTGATACGATCAAAAAGATAGCGGATGAGGGGCCCTGTGTCATAGTAGGCCGCTGTGCGGATTATGCTCTGACAGATTATAAGAATGTGGTAAGGCTGTTTATTTACGGCGACAATGAGACGAAGACAAAACGTATTATGGAGAGATATGATCTGAGTGAGCAAAAGGCAAAGGATATGATCGTCAAGAAGGATAAGCAGCGCCAGAGCTATTACAATTATTATTCCTCCAAGAAATGGGGCCGTGCCGACAGCTATGACCTCTGCATCAACAGCAGCGTTCTGGGAGTTGAAGGCACCGTCAGGCTGATCGTGCAGTACATTGAAGATTTTGAGAAAAAGAACAGTTAAAAAATCAAAAAACAGTTGACTTTATAAGGCACCTTATGCTATCATGTCATCGTATGCCGCATGGCTAGGTATAAGTGCGGGACGAGAATGTTTTCAGCCGTCCGCCACCAGCGCCAGCGAGTAAGACGGGCAGGGATTTTGATGGATCCCGGCAGTCATGAATAGGAGGTGCCTTATTATGTACGCAATTATTGCAACAGGCGGAAAGCAGTACAAGGTTTCTGAAGGTGATATCATCAAGGTTGAGAAGCTGGATGTTGAACCCGGAAATACTGTTTCTTTTGACCAGGTTATCGCAGTAAGTGACGGAACCCTCAAGGTAGGCGAGGATGTTGCGAAAGCATCCGTATCCGCTACCGTTATGGAGCAGGGAAAAGGTAAGAAGGTTATTGTATACAAGTACAAGAGAAAAACCGGATACCACAAGAAGAACGGTCACAGGCAAGCATACACGCAGGTTAAGATTGACAAGATCAAGATGAAATGACAACTGTAGTGATTTGTAAAGACCAAAACGGTTCTTACAGAGGTTTTTACTGTATGGGACATGCAGAGTACGCCAAGAAGGGTAAACCGGATGTGCTGTGCGCAGCAATCTCGGCGCTGACTATCGGAACTGTCAATTCCCTGGAGGAGTTGGCGGGGGAAAGACTGAAAACTGTTCAGAATGAGGAGACAGGCTTTCTCCGGTGTGATTTTGAGAGTACTTTGCAGGAAAAGTCCTCATTCCTGATGGACTCCATGGTGTTCTCTCTGGAAAATATAAGCAGAGAGTACGGCCACAAGTATTTACAAGTAAAATTCGAGGAGGTGTAGGCCATGTTGAATATGAACCTTCAATTATTCGCCCATAAAAAGGGAGTCGGTTCGTCCAAGAACGGCAGAGACTCCGAATCTAAGAGATTAGGTGCGAAGAGAGCTGACGGACAGTTTGTGAAGGCAGGAAACATCCTTTACAGACAGCGCGGAACCAGGATTCATCCCGGTGTCAATGTCGGAATCGGCGGCGACGATACTCTGTTTGCACTGGTTGACGGAGTTCTTCGTTTCGAGAGAAAAGGAAGAGACAGAAAGCAGGCTTCTGTTTACCCGAAAGAGCAGTAATCCGAATGCAGGGGACTTCAAACCGAAGAGTTTGAAGTCCTTCTTTGGTTAAAGTGAAAAAATGGAGACTGAGATATGTTTGCAGACAGAGCCAGAATTTATGTAAGGAGCGGCAAGGGCGGAGATGGTTTCGTTTCTTTCCGCCGTGAAAAATATGTGCCTGCGGGCGGACCGGACGGCGGAGACGGCGGACGCGGCGGGGATGTAATATTTGAGGTTGACGAAGGGCTGAACACGCTGATCGACTTCAGAAACGTGCGCAAGTATAAAGCGGAGGACGGCGAGCCTGGAAGCAAGAGAAATTGCCGCGGCAAGGACGGCAGGGATATTACCTTGAAGGTTCCCCAGGGTACAGTCATAAGAGAGGCGGAGAGCGGCAAGGTCATTGTGGATATGTCAGGAGATAACCGGCGTGTTGTCCTGTTAAAGGGCGGCAGAGGCGGCAACGGTAACCAGCACTATGCTACAAGCACCATGCAGGCTCCGAAGTACGCACAGCCCGGACAGCCGGCGAAAGAGCTGGAGCTGCTTCTGGAGCTAAAGGTGATTGCGGATGTGGGGCTGGTCGGTTTCCCGAATGTAGGAAAATCCACCCTTCTGTCCAGGGTCAGCAATGCCAGGCCAAAGATTGCCAATTATCATTTCACCACCCTGAACCCCAATCTGGGAGTCGTGGACCTGGAGGGCACCAGAGGCTTTGTCATTGCGGATATTCCGGGGCTGATCGAAGGTGCTTCCGAAGGTGTAGGACTTGGGCATGAGTTTCTGCGTCACATTGAGCGCACCAAGGTTATCATTCACATTGTGGATGCGGCAGGTACGGAGGGACGCGACCCTGTGGCGGATATTTACGCAATCAACAGGGAGCTGGAAGCGTACAATCCGGATATTGCGGCCAGGCCACAAGTCATTGCTGCTAACAAAATCGATGCCATCTATGACTCGGAAAGAAATCCTATAGACCGGATTCGTGGAGAGTTTGAGCCAAAGGGCATTGCTGTTTACCCCATTTCTGCAGTAAGCGGACAAGGTGTAAAGGAATTGCTTTACCATGTAAATAAGATGCTGGAAGAGCTTGGTGAGAAAACGACCGTGTTTGAACAGGAATATTTCCCCGAGCAGGAGGCTCTCCTGGATTCGGACGGGCCGTGTACGGTGACTTATGACCGGGACGAGGACGAGTATGTGGTAGAGGGTCCCAGAATTGAAAAAATGCTGGGGTATACTAACCTTGACAGCGAGAAGGGCTTTGCATTTTTCCAAAACTTCCTGAAAGATACAGGTATTCTGCAGCAGCTGGAAGAACTGGGGATTCAGGACGGAGATACAGTCCGCATGTACGGACTGAAGTTTGATTATTATAAATAAGGAGCAAAACATGACAAGTAAGCAGAGAGCATATCTGAAGAGTCTTGCAAACGATCTGAACCCGGTTTTTCAGGTAGGAAAATCAAGTCTGACGCCGGAACTGACAACGGCGGTCGGTGAAGCCTTTAACAACAATGAGCTGATTAAAGTGGGAGTTCTCAAGAACTGCATGGATGATCCCCGCGAGATTGCACAGATCATTGCGGAACGAACCCGGTCACAGGTGGTTCAGGTCATAGGTAAAAAAATAATTCTTTATAAGCCGGATAAGGACAAGCCGAAAATTGAACTGCCGGTTTCCAGGTCATCAAAGAACAATGCAGGGAAATAAGGAAGGGATACTGTCATGGAGGACGCAAAGTTCTTGAGGGAGCTTGAGAAGAAAATGAAGAAAGCCCAGGACGCAAAGCGTTTCGAGCATACGCTTGGGGTGGAGTTTACAGCCGCGGCGCTTGCCATGCGATACGGCAGTTCCGTCACGGATGCACAGATAGCAGGAGTGATGCATGACTGTGCAAAGTGTCTGTCGGATGAGAAAAGGTTAAAGATTTGTGAGAAACATGATATACCGGTATCCGATGTGGAGCGTCGAAATCCTTTTTTACTGCACGCAAAGGTGGGGGCATATCTGGCGGAAAAAAAATATGAAGTCCGGAACAAACCTGAAATTTTGAATGCGATTCGTTATCATACCACGGGGCGGGAGGACATGAGCCTCTTAGAAAAAATTATTTTTGTGGCGGATTATATTGAACCGGGCAGAAGACATGCACCCAATCTGCCGGAGGTGCGGAAG
>JAIDME010000284.1 GCA_029050705.1 Acetatifactor sp. | reverse complement strand
GCGAGAAACAAGTATACCTACTTTGCTTCTGCGGCAAAGAAGGAGGGATTTGAGCAGATTGCGGCGCTGTTCCTCAAAACGGCAGACAATGAGAGGGAGCATGCCAAGATGTGGTTCAAGGAGCTGAACGGCATTGGGAACACAGTGGCGAATCTGAACGCTGCAGCCGACGGGGAGAATTTCGAGTGGACGGATATGTATGAGGACTTTGCCAAAACTGCCGAAGAAGAGGGATTTCCTGAGCTGGCATCTAAATTCCGCATGGTAGCGGCTATTGAGAAGCATCATGAAGAACGTTATCGGGCGCTGCTGAAGAATGTGGAGATGGCGGAGGTGTTTGCCAAGAGCGAGGTGAAGGTATGGGAATGCCGTAACTGCGGTCATATTGTGGTGGGAACCAAAGCTCCGGAGGTCTGCCCAGTGTGTGCCCATCCACAGGCATATTTTGAGGTTAGTGCGGAGAATTATTGAATCTTGTGAAGAGTGTGGGGGTGTCCGGAATTGTAAAATTAAAACTTACTGTTGCACATGGAAAATGTTGAAATTGGGAACAGAACGTATCTTGTATTTTACTTCCAACGATACATATGGTGAAAGAATTGTTTCTACTAAAAGCGGCAAGAAAAAATAGTAGAAACCGGAAGATTGAAAGAGATAGAGTAATAGTGCCTGCGAATCAATAGCAATGGGAAATAATCAACTATTTAAGAGACGGATGCATATTCTCCGCATGGAACGGACGTGTTCAAATATCTACTTGTTTAGAAATCTTGAATCAAAGACTTTTGGCACTGATTTTTAATGATGTAAATTGTGCGAAGCATTTAGAAGATTGGGGCAAAGAAGCTCTGGACTATTTTGTTAGAGAAGATAAATATGAACACGGAGAAAAATATCGGAACGGATATAGAAAACATATTAATTGAGTTAAGTATTTGATATAATAAATCCTGATGCCGCGTTGTTATTCTATTTAGTGTATCTTTCGCCGTTCTTTTGTAATGGTCATGGAATATTTTCCAAAATACCCGCAGATAATTCGATTTAAGAGAGATATGACAATTCAACAATGCATATTGCAAAATTAACTGCGCTTGTCATGGAAACGGGCATAAAGGAAAAAGATGCATTTCATGTGGCCTGTGTTGTTATGACGGAATGTGATTATTTGATTAATACAGATGACAGGTTCTTAAAATATCAATCTGAAACGATTAAACTGGTTACACCAGGAGAATTTATCAGAAGATTGGAGGCAGATGGATAATGGGAAATGCGGTAAAAACATCTGCTTATGCCGACAGCCACCCATGTACAGGGAAAGCACAGATACTGTAATATTTTAAATGATTGGGTAGTCAAGAAAATTTTCGCCCCCTTCGCCTGGCAGCTAATCAGGTGAAGGGTTTTCTTTTATTCAGAAATTTGGCAATTATTTAATATAATCGAGGAGAATTTGCGAAAATTAGTATAAAGTATGCATTCGGCGTCAAGTTTTGTCAATTTTGGTTAGCCTGACAAACTCGTGCTTTAATCTGTTGACATGATAACTATTTATCATTCGATTACAGTCTTTACAATATTCGTCATAAGATAATGAATTACTCCACAGATTATTAAATTGATTTGTAAGGGCTTTCCCTATATCTACGCTGACTAATTCTGCACATTTTCGGCTTGGTTGGATTGTGTCTACTCGCTGTTGCGAGCAAACTAAATATTTTCCATCAACCAAAATATAGCTAAGGTTCATGTCAACTAATTGTTTCGAAAATAACATCGGAATACTTCGGTGATAAATCTGTGTAGCACCCTTAAGCCGGCCTTCCGTGAGTCTATATGGAGCCAACACTCTTACTTTTACATCCTTTTGTTTAATTATCCATTCAAGTTCTTCGTCAAATTTCCTATAATATCTATGTGTTTCTTCCGGAGATACGGACCTCATTACAACAATTACAGAATGCTCAGCTTGCCGTATGTATGCCATCTGCCTTTTTATATATCTGTAATTGCTATTTGCATCTATTAAGCATACTGCAATCAAAAAAATAAAAATTATTCCAAGAACAGATAGCCATATAAAGCTATCGTTTTTATGCCAAAACATACTCAGAAAAATAGAAACAAAACCTAGTAATAAACCACATAAATCTTTGAATTTCTCCAAAAAATACATTTTTTTTGCATAATTTTTTGTCATAACTACTTGTATGATGATGTTAAAAACACCTTATGCCCTTTCTATTTATTCTGTTCTGTAGTTTAATACAATCTGGATACAGCAGTACTGCTTTAAATAAAAGATAAATTGTAATCATCCTAAAATGTTACAATATCAGACTTTATAATTATTGTCAACAACAAGTGCTTTTTGGTAGTCTTGAAAGGTGAATTTATCCTATCAGTGAATAAATCCCTTTGCTATAATAGTTCTAGTTGAAGGCTGGTTTTTCCAGTCGCTTACTGGATATATCTTCTCCTGTTAGTTGCCGTCCAAAGCTGGCTGGCAGTGTAGAAGATATATTCTTTTCTCCCTATTCGGAATTGTGTACCCGTAAAAAATAGGTTATAATAACATTAACAAATCGACATATGCGTGTGGAGGAAAAATGGTATGAAAAAAACAGCCGTATTGTTATATGATTCATTTTGTAATTTTGAAATCAGTCCTGCACTTGAGATATTGGCACTCGCTGAAAAACCGATTACAGTTTTTGGAATTACAAAACAGGCAATCAGAAGCGAAGATGGGTTGTCAGTATTTCCCGATAACACTATTGATAATCTCGATTTGGATGCGTATGACAGCTTGATATTGCCTGGTGCAATGGATATCAGAGAAAGCATTGAAAATGAAAGAATAATAGATTTCATCAAGAAGTTTGATGGAAAGATAATAGGGGCTATTTCAATTGCACCCCTGTTGCTTGTCAGAGCAGGATTACTTAATGGAAAACCTTTCATGGCTGGTATCAATAAAGAAGAGATTTTTGAAGAAGGCTTTTCAGAGAATGATTTGGCTGAAATGGTAGGATGGGATGAGAATTTAAGCAAACCAATTGAGGCAGGATATATTATAACTGGCAATATAATTACATCAATATCATACAACTTTGTCAAATGGGCGTTGGCTTTCGGAAAAATGTTAGGAATTGACATTCCTGCAAAAACCTTCGGGATTCAATAACTTCCAGCTCGCAGCGTAGTTAATAGGAACACTTTTCCGAAAAGGAAGATTCTTTTTTGTCCGCGTTATCTCTTCCTTTTCCAACGAAAAGTGCTTATACAATTGTCTGATGAAATCTGCTATCTGATAGATCAGGTAATGGTTCTTAAGCGCATTTGCATTGAAACTGCATGCATGGGTGATTTCTCCCTGCCAGTTCTTCTGACGGTTGACCCCTTCATTTTCTATATTCCAGCGCAGTCTTCCTTTTCCTGCCATCTTCGCTGCATTCCTTTCTGTGCTGAGAAGCGACGTGATTCATTGAAATTCTATATCTTTCCATTCCCCTTTTTCTTTTTTTCGATCATTGTACCGCAGCATATTCACTGGATTCCCTTTATACTCAATCCCATTTATGAACACTGACTTTCCGCTTCTTTCTTTTTCCGGGATTGCATGATACTCCTGCTTGGAATTATCCAAGTGGGGAGGGATATTTACGGATGACCAGATGGCTGCAGCAATGATAAAGCAGTATCCGCTGAGTACAGGGAAATTCCCTGTATGAAAAAAGGGAATTTAAACGCTTTTTAAGGGAAAAGCGGTTGACAGAAAACAAATGTGCTGTATCCGACTCCAAGTTTGCTGCACATTCACGTACACCTAATTCCTTATGATCGTTGTAGTACTGGATAGCATCAAACTTAAACTATTTGTCATGTTGCCTTGCCATATGAGATGCTCCTTCAGCATGTCTTTATTGTATCATCCTTATATGTATTTTGGATTTCTTATTTTGGCTTGTACTTTTTATATTCTAACAGCATATCATGTTTGGACTTATTTAAAAAAACGGCATATGCAAGGGACTCATTTTATATGTAAGGAAAGTGTATAGAGTCACTGTGCATCATACAAATTAGAAAAGATTTAGCATTTTGTTTGGGTGCTGAATCTTTTTTGTGGATTAATTTATGAATTTGGGCGATATGTATTAGAGTGCCTTCTTTTCGATTTTAATAATATTATAATCCCCGAATTATCCGGCATAATTATCCCTGGCAGAGAATGGCCTGTTTCCATTTCAGTGAAAAAGATGTCACGGTCCCTACGGGAATATATCCATGCATCATCTTCGCCCGGTAATTTTTAATTATCGCTACCAAATTGAAATGAAAAATTTGATCGTACGCTCCATCCTAACGGCAAACAGATTAATGTGGACTGGTGTGTTTTATACCATTGCCCCTATTGACATTATTTTTTCTTATAAATATTATTTAAGCAGACAGAAGAAAAAGCCGCAGAGCATTTTTGAAATTTGCTGTAGAAGAAATAAATGGCCGGAACAGGATAAGGGTTAGCGTTAAGCGATGATTGGAGGGGTTAGTATGTCCTTTTTAGATAAATACTTCCCTGTTGTTTCAAAAGTAACTATAGGGAAAGAAGAGATGTTAAATGTATGCGAGTTAGTAAGATGCATAGAGACAGATGACAGACCACCTCAGATTGAGGAATGTATTGCGGTGCCTTTTTATATAGATGCAGCTAAAACGTATGAATTATATCAATACGAATTTTGGATTGAAGAAGAGAACGGAGATACCTTTGAGGAATATATGTTAAGAGTTACAGGCAAGAAGAATTTCGAAGAAATACCGAACGATATTATTAAAACGAGACGGATATGTTTTGTCAACAACATCAGAAATGATCAGGAAGGAACATGGAAGAAAATAAAAGAGTATCTTGATTTTTTGCTGCATGACAAAGATATTCGGCAGGAAATTACGGGTATATTCAATGAATTTGAGGAGAAAAAAATATTTATTTCTTTTTATTAATAGTTTGTAGCTATTCAGAGCCATGCTTAATTAAAAAACAGGCTGTTCAAGCTTGCTTTATAAGGACTGTTTTTATAAATCTATATGGGAAGAAGCCATTCAATGAGCAATTTGGATCTAAAGATCCAGATGAGTAAAGCCTCGAAGAGGCGATTTTGAAAGCGGTGAATTCAGGCAGTGACACAGGCACAGTAGCAGCGATCACGGGAGGAAGGAAATGATATTCTACACAGCAGATTTGCATTTTGGACATCGTTCTGCGATTAAATTTGATAACAGGCCTTTTGCGGATGTAGATGAGATGGATAGTGCTCTGATAAATCTGTGGAATCAGAGGATAGGTAACGAGGATCATGTGTATATCATAGGTGATTTCGCTTTTCGGAATGAAAAGAGCGAGGAGTGGTATCTACAGCAGCTGAAAGGTCATAAGCATCTTGTTATAGGAAATCACGATGGAAAGTTATTGAAGAATGCTGCGGCTATGAGATATTTTGAGAGTGTGGACAAAATGATGCATGTGTTAGATGACAGTACTCAAATTTGTCTGTGCCATTTTCCGCTGGCGGAATGGATTTAAGAGAGGGCATTCTCACATACATGGCCATATTCACAATAGAAAGGACACAACCTGGGAGTTTATGCGTACACGTCATACTGCGTATAATGCAGGCAGGATTGGCGATTGCAAAATCTGTGAAATCATTATATACTATCCTGGTGTGAGAAGAACGAAAACCTGTGTCTGTGTGATGTGAAAATCCAATGCGCAGAAGACACACATGAATGTGAGCGGGCGGTGGAAAAGCAAAGGGATGCTTGGATGAGAAGTCCCGGAACGCCGCGGTAAGGATAGGAAAATGAGGTATCAGATCAGACATGCGCTGGTGCAGTACGGGGCGGATACCATACTGCAGGATGTAAATTTTGAGGTGCACGACAACGAAAAAATTGCTATCGTGGGGAGAAACGGCTGCGGCAAGACCACGCTTTTAAAGCTGATTGCCGGAGACATTACCATGAACAATCCGGACAGTGATGAGGAGTGCGGTATAACGATGGCGGGGAAGCAGGAGATCGGCTTCCTGCGTCAGGTGAATTTTGAAGACAGGGAAGTGACGGTGGAAGAGGAGATCAAAAAGACCTTTGCACCGGTTTTTGCATGCGAAAAAAGGATGAGCGAGCTGGAGGAGCAGATGAAGACTTCCAGCGACAGGGCGGTCTTAAGCGAGTATGACAGTCTGCAGAGACAGATGGAGGCCCTGCGCGGTTATTCCTGGCAGCAGGACATGGAAATCATGTTCCAGAGGTTCGGGTTTGCCCTGGAGGATCTGCAGCGTCCTATCGGCAGCTTTTCAGGGGGACAGCAGACAAAGGTGGCGTTTATCAAGCTGCTTTTGCGCAGGCCGGACATCATGCTGCTGGACGAGCCCACCAACCATCTTGACCTGCCCACCATCGAGTGGCTGGAGGGGTATCTGAAGACTTATGACAAAGCTGTCATAATTGTATCCCATGACAGAATGTTTCTTGACAGGGTCATTGATGTGACCTATGAGATTGAATACCATGAGATTCGACGTTATCCGGGCAATTATACCACGTTTATGAAGCTGAAGGAGGAGGCGCTGGTCAAGCAGGAGAAAGACTACGAGGAGCAGCAGAAGGAGATTAAGCGCCTCACCGAATGGATTGAAAAATGGAAGAACACACCCTCAAAGGTGGCGGCCACCCACTCCAAGCGCATGGCCATCGAGCACATGGTAAAGATTGAGAAGCCCAGGCGTTTTGATACGAAGGCATTTCATGCCAGGTATACGCCCAGGATAGAGAGCTATACCAATGTGGTCCAGACAAAGGAGCTTGCAATCGGTTACAGCCATGTGCTGAGCAGGGTTTCTTTCCTGCTGCAGAAGAAAGAGCGCCTCGCCATCATCGGGGAGAACGGCAAGGGAAAGTCCACCCTGCTGAAGACGCTGATCGGCGAAGTGCCCTCTTTGGGAGGTGAGTTTAAGATCGGCCAGAATGTGGAGTGGGGCTATTTTGACCAGCAGAAGGCGGTGCTGGACAATGCGGACCCGGAGCAGACGGTTCTGGATAATTTCTGGGAGGAGTATCCCAGTTACGTGCGGGAGGAGGTGCGCAGCGCCCTGGGAGGCTTCCTGTTTTCAGGCGAGGACGTGATGAAAAAGATGGGGCAGCTTTCCGGTGGGGAGAAGGTGAGGCTTTCTCTCTGTAAGATGCTGCAGACGAAACCAAATCTGCTGATTCTGGACGAGCCCACCAACCATATGGACATCATCGGCAAGGAAGCATTGGAAAAGATGTTGAACGAGTACGAGGGAACGGTACTGTTTGTCTCTCACGACAGGTACTTTATCAGCCGGATTGCCACGGGTATTCTGGAATTTTCCCAAAATGATGTAAAGCAGTATAAGCTGAACTATGAGGACTATCTGGCGGAGAAATTGAAGGAAGCTGGGATGTCCGGTGCCGGGAGTGCGGCAGTTCAGGGAGCGGGTCAGAACGGACAAAAAGGGAATCCGACTGATAAGTCCGGGCGGACGGGCGCGGGAAGCGCTGCTTCCTCGCAGAACGCCGGTATGGCGCAGAACTCCAATATGGCGGGAAAGGGTGCCTCCGGTGAGGAGCCGCCTACTCTGAGCGACGTATTTGACAAGAAGACCTACTACAATCCGGGCAAGATTCGGTCCCGGCTGCAGAATCAGCTGGCAAAGTATGAGAGACTGCTGGCTGAGAGCGAGGAGAAGCTGTCGGAGCTGCAGCTGCAGATCATGGACCCGGCTCTGGCCAGCGATTATCCGAAGCTGATGGAAATCCAGGGAGCTATCGAGGCGGAGGAGAAGAACCAGGAGAGCCTTCTGGAGCGGATGGTGGAGACGGAGACCGAGCTGGAAGAAATGAAGGAAGAGTAGCGCCGATACGTCGGCGCTATGTTTTTATATGCGCAGGGCCGCATGTGGAATCTTGCTGCTTTGCAGCATGCGGCCCGCGCGGCGAGTAGGGAGAAGATATTCCCTACTCGATTGACAGGCCCCGCAAACCTTACAACAGTTGTAAGTGGTGTTTACAGACTTCCGCTGATATAGTGATATCACTGATATAGTAATATCAGAGAGGAAGGAGGAACCTTTTATGGATATTCAAAACAAAATTCTACAGGTTGAAAGCCTTACCAAAGTATACGGTAAAGGCGATAACAGAACGGAGGCACTCAACGGTATCAGCTTTGATGTGCTGGAAGGTGAATTTTTAGGTATTATGGGTGCCAGCGGCTCCGGAAAGACCACACTGCTCAACTGTATTGCCACCATGCTGAAGCCCTCATCGGGTAAGGTCATTCTCCGCGGACAGAACATCTCCGGCTTCCGGGGCGGAGCCCTTGCAGATTACCGCGGCAGGGAAATCGGCTATCTGTTTCAGGAGTTTGAACTGCTGGACAATCTGACGGCGAGAGAAAACATTGCGCTTCCGCTTTCACTGCATGGTGTCACGGCAAAAAAAGCGGAGTCTGACATTGAGTCACTGGCAGCCATGCTTGATATTACCGGCGTGCTGGATAAATTCCCCGGGCAGATGTCAGGAGGACAGAAGCAGCGCGTGGCTGCGGCGAGAGCATTGATCTCAGATCCGGCTATTCTGCTCGCCGACGAGCCCACCGGCGCTCTGGACAGCAAAAACTCCAAAAAGCTTATGGATATGCTGTCCGAGATCAACCGCAAACAGCAAAAAACAATCATGATGGTGACTCATGACGCCAATGCCGCAAGCTACTGCTCCCGGATTCTCTTTATTCAGGATGGGTGCATCTTTCATGAGCTGCGCAGAAATGTGCTGACCGAATCTACGTCGGCCTTCTATGATCGCATAGTGACCGTTATGGCACAGCTGGGAGGAGGGAGCGCAAATGTTTTTTAAGCAGGTACGGCGGAATGCCGCTAAAAACCGAAAGGGGAACGGCCTGTTTTTCGGTTCCCTGGTAATTGCGATCATAGCTTTTTACACGCTGCTTTCTCTGGGCGGGCAGGATGTGATGCGCTACCTTGCCACAGTAGAGAGCGACGCCGTGGCAAAGCTGATGGCACTCCTCCCTGTTGTGTATGTAGTTTCTCTGTTTTTTGTATTGTTTCTTGTCTATTTTGCCTGTAAGTACCAGGCAGACAGCCGCCGGCGGGAGTTTGGCATGTATCTGATGCTGGGGATGAAGCGAAGCCGCTTGTTTGCGATGCTGTTTTGTGAAACCCTGTGGAGCAGTGCGGTATCGCTGCTGATCGGGCTTCCCGTGGCTCTGCTTTTGACGGAAGGAATCAGTCTTGCCACAGCCAGGATCGTGGGGCTGGGAATCATAGGACATCATTTTTCTTTTTCGCCCTACGGGATTTTATGGACGGTCCTGGGATTTGTCCTTGTGCAGCTTCTGTCCATGCTGGTCATCTGCATTGGCCTCGGCAAAGCTGAGCCGGCGGACCTGCTTCGCTCCGGTGACGCTGAAAAGCAGACGGTTTCGTCCGGTGCGAGGAGTACGGTACTTTTTGCGGCGGGACTGGGATTTCTGCTCACCGCGTATTATCTGGGAATGACGCGGATGCGGACACTGAGCCTTTATATACTGCTGGCCGTTGTCTTATGCGGAATTCTCGGTACATTTCTTCTGTACCGCGGCCTGGGCGGTTTTCTTGGTTTACGCATCCGCCGGAAAAGTCCGCATGCGCTGGGGCTTCAGACTTTCACCGCAAGGCAGGTGCAGGAAAATGTGTTATCCCAGCATAAATCGTTGGCTGTATCCTCGCTGCTTCTGATGATGGCGCTGGCATGTATTTCTTACGGCATTTCCATGGGAATAGGGCGCTCCGCCGACAGCCGTTCGGTTGATTTTTCCCTGTTCGGCACAGAGGAGCAGATTGACACTGTTTTAGAGAATGAAGGCATTCGTGAAATGATCGAGGATGCTTATCCTCTGTATCTTTCCATGGTAAAGAGGGAGTATTTCCGCGGAGAAGAAAAGGCATTTGACACTTCAAAGCTGCTGGAGGCCATCGGCACGGTTGAAGGATTTGGTGATATGGTTGAAAATATCATCGAGAATCTTCACATAGAATATGTCATTGCCCAGAGCTCCTACAACCGGATATTGAAAAATCTGGGTAAAGAAGAGATCAGCCTTTCCGGCCGTCAGATGGCAATTTATACCTCGGTGGCAAAAGACGGCGATTTCGGCAGGGTTCTGGAAAAGGCCCTTGACAGAAACACCTCTATGGGCATAGACGGAACGGACTATGAAATTCTGCCCACTCTTTATTATGATAATGTGGTGGCGGACAGGGCGATCACGCTCTATATGGCCCTGATCGTGCCGGATGAGCTTTTCACGGAGCTTGCCCGGGAGTCGAAAGCATACTGCCGGAATGTCCGTCTGTCTGACGAGCTGGTTGACGAGATGGGGCTGATGCAGGCGGTTCAAAAAATGGATGCACAGCTGGCGGATACAGGGATGAGATATGACAGTTATCTAGGCGGAATCGGGCGGAATCTGTTCTACACCGTGGCGGCCAGCTATCTGTCCATTTATCTGGGCGTACTGTTCTGGCTCATTGCCAACACAGTAATAGGGTTAAAATATCTGATCGGGCAGCGTCAGACCAGACATCGCTATGAAACGCTTACCATGCTGGGGGCCGATATACGAACCATGTGCCGCTCGGTGAAAAAGCAGATTGAAATTTATTTTTCACTGGTGCTTAGTGTGGCGCTTGTCAGCAGCGCAGCGGCGATCTATACCATGTTTACAAGTTTTACAAAGCTGCCGGTGGGCGTGCCCATATCGGCGGTTGCAATGCTCTCGGCAGCGGCGCTGACTGTTTTTGCCGTGATTGAAATTCTTTATATCGGTGTGGTTAGGCGGGCGGCAGACCGGGAGATATGCGGGATTGAAATAACAGATCGGAGGTAATCTTATGCGCAGGATCGTGATCGTGGAGGATGATATTTATCTGAGGGAGGAAGTGCTCCATACCTTTCAAAGGGCCGGGTATGATGCGGAGGGACTTGTGTCGTTTGAAAACGTGGAGGAGCAACTGACGGCACTGCATCCGGATCTGGCGATACTGGATGTGAATCTTCCGGGAAAGTCCGGCTATGAGTTATGTAAGAGCCTCAAGATAAGGGATTCCTTCCCGATTTTGATCCTGACGGCACGGGATACTCTGTCGGATGAACTGATGGCGCTGGGGCTGGGAGCGGACGATTTTCTCACAAAGCCCTGCCATCCGGACCGCCTGATTGCAAGAGCCGAGCGTCTGCTGCAAACCTACGATAAGCTGCGCAGTATTCTTCAGATCGGTCCGCTGTCTCTTGATACGGACACATACAAACTGGTTTGCGAGGACAGTATTTTGATTCTTGCAGAGACAGAGGGAAAGATCATGAAGCTTTTGATGGAGAGATATCCGGACACCGTCAGCAAAGGCGAGTTGTTTTCCGCCGTCTGGGGAACGGAGGAGTTTGTGGACGAAAATATCCTGCAGGTCAACGTGAGCCGTCTGCGGAAAAATCTGGATGGAATCGGGCTGGGCGATGTAATTCGGAACATCCGGGGAAAGGGATATCTATTAGAGGTGGACAGCTTATGAAGCGGTTTATAAAACGGGCGTGGCACTGGTTTCTGCTGCTTTTGACTACGGATATGGTTTTTATTTTT
>JAIDME010000283.1 GCA_029050705.1 Acetatifactor sp. | reverse complement strand
GGTTCCTGATAGGTCAGCCCGTATTTGTTCACAATATCCTCGGCATATCCCACATCTCCCAGCTTCTCCCGGCTGATCTTGTAGGTTCGCTTTCGCTCCTTGCTCCCGTCCAGCATAGCAGTCAGCGCCGTCACACCCTCTATGGAATTCCCCAGTTCTTTCAGATGAGTCACATAAATACCCATGCAGCCTTTTTCAATAAAGTGGGTCAGCACCCGCTTCCCCATGACACAGCCGTCATAATGGGCCGCAGTGGTAAAAAGCTCATTGATGATCACAAACGCCCCCTCCGCCTGTTCTTTCATCATAGGAGCAAGGCGCGTCAGTTCTTCCTTCAGCTTCCCTTTCCCGCTGCCCGGGCTTTCTTCCGCGGAAAAATGGGTCAGCAGCGCCGCAAAATAAGGAACATTTGCTCTGGCTGCAGGCACATCCAGCCCCATTCCTGCAAAATACACCAGCTGTCCCAGGCTCCGGGCAAAGGTGGTCTTGCCGCCCTGATTCGGCCCGCCCACTACAAAAAATTGCTCACCTTCCCTATAGACAAAATCATTACTCACCACGAATCTGTCCCGGGTACAGCCGGCACAGGCAAGGGCCAGGTCATAAAGTCCTTCTGCCTCCATTTCCCGTCTTCCATCTTTATCCGGAGCACAGAAGTCAAAACCCTGTTCCTTCATCTTTTCCTCAAAACGCCAAAATGCAAGATAATATTGTATTTCCTGCTCCAGCTGAAGTATAGTGCTATCCTCATAAGAAGGGAAGCTCTCCGAAAAATCTTCCACCCTGTCAAGGAACTCCGGATTCTTTCTGCGAAAGGTATCAAAGATAGCTTCCTCCAGAGGCGACATCCCCGGCCCGGGCAGAAAAGGAGTGAGTTTTTTGACATCCTCCTCATATCCCAGCTTCTTTGCATAGGCGCAGTTCCGCTTTCCCTGAGTAACGACGATCCTGTTATCCTCAATCTCCAGAATCAGGTGGAAATCTTCCATTGTCCGCTGAATTGACTCAACTTCCCTTCTGCATTTTTGAAAGTCCTCCTGTTCTGTGTAATCGTCCAGATATTCCGACAGCCTGCGAAGCCCTTCTGATTGAAGTTGTATTCCTGACAGCGCCGCCTGCAGTCCGCTCACGGCAGCACAGTACCCCTGCACTGCATCGACGTGCCAGGCTCCCCTCTGCAGTCTTGTCTTTGCTGCCTCCCTGTTGCCCCCTGCAGCTGCCGACCTTCTCATGCCCTCGGAAAAAACTCTGAGGCATTCATAAATTTCCGTCTGCTTTATATCCTCATAAATCTTCTTTCGATACTCCACGCAAGCCTCATCCGGCGGAAAGCGATAATACATTTTTGAAATATTATACTGTGGAGACTGCAGCTGAATCATGTCAATAATCTGATTCAGATTCAGATCCCAAAAGAATCCGGACCTTGAAGCACTTTCTTCCTCCGGTTTCTCCAAGTCCAAAATACTGAAATACGACATAGTTGTTTTACCTCAAAGACTTTGCTTTGTATAGCTTCGAAGCACTTCCATCTCCTGCAGAATATTATCCATAGAAGCCGAAAATTTCTTAACCATATCCACATTCTTTTCGCTGGTGCTGAATGCCTCCTGGGTACTTGCGCTGATCTCCTGGCTGGTTGCGGAAAGTGTATTTACACTGTCTACTATCGCGTTATTGGACTCCACCAGGGAATTCATCATCTCGCTTACCTCTTTGATTTGCCCGGACAGCGTGTTCACGTTCTCCGTAATCTCTGCAAACCGACCTGCCGCCTGCTCCGCCGCTTCGTTCTCCTGCCTGGATTTCTCCACATTGACTGTCACCTTGTCCATCATCAACTGCGCATTTTCAGACAACGCTTCAATCAGCGCGGTAATATTTTCCGTTTCCCGCCTTGTCTGCTCCGCCAGGTTTCGAATTTCCTCCGCGACCACCGCAAAGCCCCTTCCTGCTTCACCTGCCCTTGCCGCCTCTATGGAAGCATTTAATGCCAACAGATTTGTCTGGCTTGAAATACCCAGAATAATACTGGTAATTCCTCTTACCTCATTGGATTTTTCCTGTAACTGCGCCGCCGTCTGCGCCATCAATTCACTGTTCTCTATCGTCTCACCAACCTGTTCAAACAACGTACCCATTACTCTGGTTCCGCTGTCCAGCGCTTCCTTTGCGCTCCTTGTAAGCCCCACAATATTGTCCGTCCTGCTCCGCGTCTCGTCCAAAATATCCTGAATATCCTGTGTCTGCTCGGTTTGATGCGTGATCGCCTCCGCTGTACTGGTCGTTCCGGCGGAAATATTGTTCATGGACTCGCTTACGGTCTGCGTGGCTACTTCGATAGCCTCCAGATCCCCTGCCATGGATTCTGCGCGCTCCTCCACATTTCGGGCTACCTCCACAATCTTCTGCGCTACCGCTTCATTTTTCTGCATTGCATCCTGTATCTCGCCCATGGATTCCCTGAAAAACGTATTCAGGTGCCTCACTCCTCGCAACGAAGCCAATGTCACGAGTATCGTGATGATCAACTCTATCATGACCGATTCCAGCACCAGAGTAATGTCGCCCGCTCCTGCGAGTGTCATACCAACCCGTACCACATTTGTCACCGAAAAAACAACACAGGCCGCATTCACCGACCATGCATCCAGAGAGAGAATAATGCAGATCAGATAAGGCAGCATGTACGGGAATGAGGTTCCCGACGAAGCAAGCAGCATCATCACAATATATACCAGCGAAAAGCCAGCGGCTATATATCTGGTAAAAATAACGCTTCTCCTGTATTTTACATACATAATGAGCGCACCGACAGAAACCGCAGCTTCCGCTGCCATCGGTAAAATGCTGCTCACCGGGGGCAGATCGGACATCTTCATCTGCGAGACCAATCCTAAAATAATGAATACCATGGCACATAAATGCCCTATCATCGTCAGCTTATTAATTTTCTCAAGATATCTCTCTCTCATATCGCTTACCTCATGTTTAAATTGCGCCCGGATTGGAAACATTTTCCAAGCCGGACGCAGCCACCATTGTCATATCATTCCTTATTTTCTTCCTTATCTTTAATATCATTATTTGCCATCTCACAGAGCTCTGCCAGCATCTTGGGAAGATCCGACTCCATATTTTCATCCGTAAACTGGCATGTGCCTACCTTCCTGTGTCCGCCGCCATTGTACTTTAGCATCAGGCTGCCCACATCCACATTGCAGGTCTTGTTTAATATACTGTAACCAACGGCAGCCGAGCAGCCCTTGCCGCCCCGTCCGCTCACAATCCATGCGGAGATATTCTGCTCCGGATACATGCTGTATATCATGAAACGGTTGCCTGTATAAATCGGATCCACTCCTCTTAAGTCAGAAATAATGACCTTACCTTCAACCCTGGTATGCTTTCTCACCATTTCCTTAAACAGCTTGGTCTGCTCCTTATATACCTCGATACGCTCCTGTACATCCGGCAGGGCCAGAATCTCATCCGTAGTCATGGTGCGGCATGCCTCCATCAGCTTCTCCATCAGCTGATAGTTGGATATGGTAAACTGTCTCCACCTTCCGAGACCCGTTCTCGGATCCATCAGAAAGCCTACCAGGATCCAGCCATCCGGCTTCATGATCTCGTCGATGGTTAAGTTGCCGGAATCCACCTTATCCACCGCTATCATCAGGTCATCAAACTGCGGGAAACGCTCCCTGCCGCCGTAATATTCATAAATAATCCGGGCACAGGACGGAGTAATCCGGCTTTCGCCCTTGTACTTTCCCTGCAGCTGAAGTCTTTCATGCTCGCTGGAGTGGTGGTCAAACCAGAGCCCGCAGCCTTCCACATAGGGTACGTTTGCCAGACAGTCATTTTCAGTTATCTCAATCAGGCCGTCCTGCAGATCCTTCGGATGAGCAAATTTCCAGCTGTCAATAATTCCCACCTCCAACAGCAGTGCCCCGCAGGCAAGACCGTCAAAGTCCGAACGTGTTACTAATCTCATGATACCGTCCTCCTAAGCATGATTGTTTCAATTCTATAATACTTCCCTCTACGCTTTATTATAACTCTGTTTTAGAAAAATGAAAATAACAAAAAGAAAAATCTTCAAAGTCATATATTCCTTCAATAAACAGATTCATAGTGACTCCATTTTCAATGCATACGGCATTTGTATGTCATTTTCTTCCGTATCGTCCCAGCCGTGGCATATGTACTCCTCAGGTGCGCCCAGAACAACAAAATACAGATACACTGTGCCGTCGGGAACCTTGAATGTCACTATACCGTCCGACTCATCATGCATCTCCCCGTACACTCTTGTGCCATTCTCAAGGAGCGATACAAAACCATATCTCCAACCCGGGACACCTGCGTATAAGTTATAACAGTCTTTTTCGGCTGCTAAATCTTCCCCGACAAAATAACTGCCGGGGTCGCCTTCCGCTAAAGCAGATCCGGGGGCCAGACCTCTGAAGTACACTGTAACTTCCGATGTACGCTCTTCCAGTGGAACAGAAACGACGCTGAATCCGTTTGCCTCAGGGCAATCCGTGTATGCCACCTGCCAAAAGCCATCCCCCGCATCATACAGGATGGTGTCATATCTTCCCTGATACGGCTGCGACCAGGCACGAATCTCATCGTAATCGAATGTAACGGTTCTGACTGCATACTGAAAAAGCTGCTCATAAAACATATTCAGATCATTATCAAGAAACAGCCGCATGTAGGCAGAATAGCAGTCCTCAGGATACCTGCTCTCATTCCAGATCCTCTGCAGCGCGGCCGCCCCCTGGGTCTCCTCCAGATAATAGAAAAACCAATAATTCTGATAGCGGGACAATTCGTTTTCCAGCGAGCGGTGATAATGCTCAAACCATGTCTCCATCTCATAATCGGTAAAGGCTTCCTTCGGATAGTCCTTCCATGACTGCCACTGTGCGCAGATTTCCCAAAGCGCATTCCCTCCGTTACTGCCGGGATAACCGTAACGAAAACCGCTTTCCGATCTGTCCTCCATTCCCTCCGCCAACTGTCGGCAATAAATCAAATACTGAAATGCGTGCCCAATTTCATGAGCAATTACCGAACCAACAGGCTGACACGTCATCGGGCTGATCCAAAGCGCACCTATTTTGTTGTCATAGCCTGCGCCGGTAGCAAGCCACTCCTTCTCATACATAAGGTATATCTGCAGCTTATAACCATATAGCAATTCACCATCTGAAAATCCCAGTTTTGTCGCATTGGTCCGGTAAAACTGTTCCGCTTTTTCCAACAGATCATCCGTATCCACCCGCATAGCTTCCGGAATATATTCCGCATTGGGGTCATCTCCGAAGCCCGGCTCCCAAAAAAGAAAAAAGTGCTCACTTTCCTTTGATCTTGCAAAACACCAGCGGGAATCAATGCTGTTATAATCCTCATCCGCATATTCTGAGGGCTGATAAAAAGATACATCTTCTGTGGGCATTTGATTCTGCCGGTCTCCGCATCCCGTCAGCCATCCGGCCAAAAACAACATACAGGCTACAGCTACCTTGCGGCAGCACCTTTTTATATACATGGGCATCCCCTCCTGCTCTTTATTGCAGCATTATTCCAACACTATCCCAGCATTCCTGCCATTTCCCGGGTTCAGTTCAGTTTCTTTATTTCACGATTAAAGCAGGACATCATACTTATCGCAAACCCACATATGCCGGTACATAAAAACATTGCCGCCATGCCGCTTCCCGGTCCTCTCCCTGTTATTTTCTCAAGCATTTCCGCCGAAATGCTCCCGGAATTCATAAAAGGTTCAAACACATAATCCGCCAGATAACCTCCCAGGATAATGCCAATTGGTATGGTGCTGTACTGAACCGCGTTTCTTACTGCAAACACACGCCCCTGCATGACGGCCGGAATCTTTTTATACAGTATTGCATTCTGATTTGCCATAATAAAAGGAATGGGCAGGCTGGCGGCAATTGCAGCCACCGACCACCAGAAAACATTTCTCCCCGCCGCCATCATCAAATCTCCCAACAGGAATGACAGCGCAGCCGAGACATAGATTGCCGTCGCCTTACGGCGGCTCTCCTTTTTCACGGAAACAATAATTCCCCCGGCAATTCCGCCTATTCCCATACAGGCGTTTACAACTCCGAGGGTAATGCTGTTTTCCCCGCTCCTTGCCAGAATCATGGGCGACAAAATATTTTCATAGGTCAGCCTTGAAAAGAAATTGATCAGTGCCATAGTCAGCATAATGTACAAAATACCCTTTTCCTTTTTCAGAAATGCGAATCCCTCCGCTATCCCGGCAAAAGGAGAGCTGTTTGTCTGCTCAGAAGGCAATTCAGGAATAACAATAAAAAACAACAGTACACAGAACGCAAATGCAAAACTTGCCAAATCGATCAGCAGAATAAGCGGAAGCCCGCCTGCTGCAAAAAGAAAAGCAGCCAGCATAGGGCTGAATACCACGATCAGATTGCCGGAAAAGGAGTTCAGTCCGCTCACGTTGGAAATTTTCTCCTCCGGCACAAGCCTTCCCGTTGCCACTGCCGATGCAGGCTGCTGAAAGGCATTCGTCACGCCGATGATCACATTGATGATGTAGATATTCCAGACAGCCAGATTTCCTGTAAACACCAGCACTAACACTGTCAATGAGCCAACCGCCGCAATGCTGTCAGACACCAGCATTATCGTTTTCTTCTTATGCCGGTCTATAAAACCGCCCACGAATAAACTCAAAATGACATACGGCACATAATTGCAAAACGACATCAGGGAAACAGACATTGCCGACCGGCTCTGTCCATACGCCCATAAAACCAGCGCAAATCCGGTCATGGAACTTCCCAGCCCGGACACACTCTGGCTTAACCATAAAACAATATATTTTTTCATTGAATTCTCTCCATTCTTTTATTTACTGCAGAAGTAAAGCCT
Organism: Acetatifactor sp.; assembly: GCA_029050705.1. Classification (GTDB taxonomy): domain Bacteria; phylum Bacillota; class Clostridia; order Lachnospirales; family Lachnospiraceae; genus Acetatifactor. The sequence continues at coordinate 321 of JAIDME010000283.1, read as the reverse complement.
CACGAAAGCAATTCTGCGAATTGTCTCCGAATTTTAGAATGTACAAAATCCAATGCGGACGATAGCTGCTACTATCTCTGTACAAGTTTCGTCCTGTCATCAGACCTTGTACAGAGTTTCCTGCTTAAATCAATCCTCATATGGCAAAGCATATTCTCACCTCCCTGCCCGGTTTTTTAAATACAAACTACAATATATAGTATACATTATTATCCGGCATTTGTAAAACACTTAACTACCGAAGGACGGCGTAAATTTACTGTAGGATTTTAACGGGTAGATGTACCCTTCGTGATGTTCATTGTCAGACCTTTTATCCCA
>JAIDME010000282.1 GCA_029050705.1 Acetatifactor sp. | reverse complement strand
AAAAACTCCCGCAGCAGATTATTGGGCGCCATCCACGCCACTGAGCCCGCCGACAGTCCCTCCGCCTGATATCCCTGCTTCTCCGCAATTTTTACGGCGCGGAACACGTGAAAATTGTTTGTAACAATCACCGTTCTGCTGTTCTCCTTATCAAAAAATTCAGCGCTGAAGGCAAGATTCTCGCGGGTATTCGTCGATTTATCCTCCATCAAAATACGTTCTTCCTCAATACCTGCATCCATGAGGTACTGCCGCATGCCAGCCGCTTCGGATATGACCTCATCGGGCCCCTGCCCGCCGGAGACGATCACTATGGTATTCGGATTTTCCTTCAGATATTCCACCGCCCTGTCAAGCCTTCTGCGCAGCACCTCACTGGGACCATGGGCTTTCCACTGGGCCCCCAGCACGATACAATAATCCGCTCCGGGCCGGGCATTCCCACTAAATTCTGACAGGATCAGCCCCTCCACCACGACAAACAGGAGCAGTCCCGCGCAAAAACCCACCGTCACAATGCCCTTCAGCCACTTCGGCAGAGACTCCACAAATTTTCTGCGGCTCAGGACAAAGCCGATCAGAAGGAAAAACGCTCCCAGCCCTCCCCATACCAGGAAAAATTTTGTTCCGAATCCGTTCAGTCCGATAGAAACGCAGTATACAACGCAGACTATGCCCACCGCCCCGAAAATAACCGGGCCGATGGGAATACGCTTTTTCTCCTTCCCCCGCTCTTCCAGGTAAATGACTCTTTTGCTCTTATTAAAAGGAATTAATTTTTCTTCTGTTTTTTTCATGAGCATATTCTACCACAGATCATACCTGTCCCTCAATAGCTGCGGCGCAGTGTTTTCTTAAGATTTTCTGACTTTTTCCCAACAATCATGTAAAAACGTGATATAATGTGCGCAGAGGAAAAACGAAGCGCAAAGTGACGTGCCGTCACTTGGAAGCAGACATTTGTTTTTCCTGCGCCATTAACGAGCAAGCGTCCGATGAAATCGGGCAAGGAGCGCGGCAGCGCGGGCTTGCGAGTATAGAGCACAGGCCGCAGAGGAAAAACAGGAGGTAAATTATGGAAGACTATGGAAAAGCAATCAGTGAGCTGAAGGACATTGTCCGAAAATATGACAACATTGTCTTTTTTGGCGGAGCCGGCGTCTCAACCGAGAGCGGCATACCGGATTTCAGAAGCGTAGACGGACTCTACAATCAGCAATATGACTACCCGCCGGAAACAATTCTGAGCCACACTTTTTATCGCAAAAACCCGGCGGAATTTTATCGTTTTTACAGAAACAAGATGCTGTTTACGGACGCAAAGCCAAATGCCGCTCACCTCAAGCTGGCTGAGCTGGAGCAGCAGGGAAAGGTGCGCGCGGTCATCACCCAGAATATTGACGGTCTGCACCAGGCTGCAGGGAGTAAGGTAGTTCTGGAGCTTCACGGTTCCGTGCTCAGAAATTACTGTGAAAGCTGCGGACAATTTCACGAAATGGAGTATATTCTCCACTCCGAGGGCGTACCGAAATGCGAAAAATGCGGCGGTCCCGTCAAGCCGGACGTGGTACTGTATGAAGAGGGGCTGGATCAGAATACCATCAGCGAGGCCATACACTATATCCAGGATGCGGATGTATTGATCATCGGCGGCACATCCCTGGCCGTTTACCCCGCTGCAGGATTGATCGATTATTTCAAGGGTGACAGGCTGATAGTCATCAACAAAGCGCCCACACCCAGGGACAGTTACGCGGATCTGCTGATACAGGCTCCCATCGGAGAGGTGTTTTCTCAAATATGATCCGGAAACGGAGGGAAGCACTGATCGCACAGTGCTTCTCTTCCCGATAATTCCTTACTTCTCCTGAATATTTTTTTTAATTTTCAAAATATTCTGACCGTCTTTATACTCATAAGAAACGTCATCCATGGTCTTTTTCACCATATAGATCCCCAGGCCGCCGATATCCCGCTCCTCGGCGGAAAGCGTGATGTCAGGGTCTGCTTTGGCAAGCGGATCATACTGGACACCTTTGTCAATGAATGTGATCACTACCGCAAGCGGATCTTCCGTCACCTCAACGCGCACGGTCGCACTGCCGATTTCGGGATTGTATGCGTAATATGCGATGTTGCTGAAAAGCTCGTCAATTGCGATGTCAACCTGCATCTGCGTCTTCACCGGACAGTCGAGTTGTTCTAACTGTTCATCAATGAATGCAGTTACCTTAGGTATGCTCTCAATTGTCGCATCAATTACCAGTTCCTTCATTTTGATTCCCCTTTCGTTATCAATATTCCAAACTCTTCAGGTTTCAATTCATTTTCTTTTATCTTCTTTATTTCCTTTCCTATTACCCGTTGCGCGTAAGATAGGAATTAATCTGGTCAAACGACGGCTTACCCACCAACAGTTTCAGGAATTCATCCTTACCGGGGGTATCATGCTTCATGACATTCTCCAGCAGACTCATGTAATGGGTAATCTGACTCGGATCCATCTCGGTAAGGTTGCACTGGCGGCCGCCATACTTCATACCCACCTCATCGGTCCGCTGGCCGCCCAGGCTGGACGCCTTTTCAGCGGTAGCCCTGGCATCGTGGGTGTGACCCAACTGGTTCATCACGCCGGGACGGTCAGACTCCAGCCCCATAAGTATAGCGCCGTAACTATCGGTGTCACCCATTTTATACATGGAATAGAAGTGGCCGCAGGAGCCGTCATTTAAGAGCGTCTTCCCACTGACCCCGGCATTACCCAGACCGCCGATCGCCACATTCATCCCCCGCTGTCCTATGAGGTTGACCAGTACCTTTTTTTCCTTGGTTGAGTTTCTTCGGACCTTGATGTTGTGGGTGGAGGCTGCCCGCCTCTTATCCTGTGCAAGATTGGAATTGAACTCGCCTGCATCGTTCCGTTGGTAAAAAATACTCTTCCACATCTCCTTGTATTGCTTCTTGGCCTCCTTCGTATCGCCACACCTGGGCATGGTCAGAGTCACCCGGGAACAGTGGCTTAACGCCACCGCTACGGGCTTGTCCCAGTCACTTTGTTCCCCATTTTTGTTTTTGATCTGAGTAAATCGACCCAAATGCATCAGCAGCAGGCGTTTGGCAACCTGTATCTTCTGAGCTTTATCCGCCTCAACCATGCCCTGTGCAGACT
>JAIDME010000281.1 GCA_029050705.1 Acetatifactor sp. | reverse complement strand
AGCACAGGAGAAAGAAAAACAGCGGTTTTTGAATGAAGTATTCAGGGATGTCCACGGAAGCGGGCAAGAGCGGCGTTTTTCTCATTGATTGATATGCAGCCGGAGCACGCAAGGGGTATGAAGATGGAAGACAAAAGAAGGAAGAGATTCGGAATCAGGGTAGTTTTTCTGACGGCGGTATTGGCGGCGTCTCTGACGGCCTGCGCCAATCCGTTTCAGAAAGGCGGAGAATACGGAACAGACGAACCCTCCTCCGGGGAAAAAGCGGATACAGGGTTTGTTGTGACAGGACCGGACAGCTATGATTCGGCGGACACAGCCATCTTCGTGAGCAGGGACAATGAGAAGGGAACGGCTACCTTTTTGAATCTGGAGTTGGGGAAGAGGTATACACTTTCAATAGATGGCACTACCCGGTTTTATGACAAATACGGGGAGAGCATCTCCTTTGAGCAGGTGGAGATCGGTGACATTGTGGATGTGACTTTCCTGAAGTCCAAAAAGCATTTGACGACCCTGCAGCTCTCCACCGGTGCCTGGTCCTATGAGGATGTGGAGCGGTATGAGATAAATACGGTGCGCGGTGAAGTGAGTATCGGTTCGGATATTTATAAGCTGACCTCCAATACACAATATCTGTCGGATGGCAGAAGCATGGAAAGCATGGATCTGAATCCGTCGGATGTTCTGTGTTTTCAGGGGATCGGCAACCAGATACTCACCGTCCGGGTGGAGAGGGGACACGGGTATTTAAGGCTGGCCAATGATGAGAACTTTGTGGGCGGCTGGATTGAAGTCGGACAGACACTGATCCGCAGGATTACGGAGGATATGCTGCTGCTGGTGCCTGAGGGAAGTTATCAGGTCAATATCAGCAATAAAGGCGGCGGCGGAATTAAGAGCGTAACCATTAACCGTAACGAGGAGACTACGCTGGACATCGGAGACCTTGAAATTCCGGAACCTCAGTACGGCATGGTGCTTTTTTCACTGGATCCTTCCCATGCGGAGCTGTATATTGACGGTGAAAAAGTAGACCCTTCCGGCCCGGTGGATCTGCTGTATGGGATTCATCAGCTGATTGCCAGAGCCGAAGGCTATCAGTCTGTTACCCAGTATATCCGCGTCGCTCAGGAGTCCGGAGGTTTTAACGTGGTTCTGGATGCCAACAGTTCGGAAGAAGACAAGAAGGAGAGTACGGAATCCTCCACTACGGCGGTTACGGATTATTATAAGGTATATGTGGACGCTCCCGAAGGGGTTGAGGTATATCTGGATGGCAATTATGTCGGCATTTCTCCCTGCAGCTTCCGAAAAAATGCAGGAGTTCATGTCATTACACTGCGAAAAAATTATTATGAGACCAGGAGTTATACGATACAGGTAGACGATGAAGAGAAAGATATATCGTTTTCCTTTGCCGGACTTATATATAACGGAGCTTCTACGGTTTCCGGAAATTCGGCCTCCGGAAACTCTTCTACGAGATAAAAAATAAAAAAAAGCCGTAAAAACAGTATAATTGCGTAAAATGCCTTGACAAACTACCGGAAAACAGATATAAATAGTTATAGGTGTTTTAAGAGGACATCTGAGAACATACAAAAAAGAAAACTCATTACAGGAGGAGTTCAATATGAACAAAACAGAGTTAGTTGCAGCTATGGCTGAACAGGCAGGCGTATCCAAGAAGGATGCTGAAAAGACACTGAAGGCTTTCACAGACGTTGTTGCTGAGGAGCTGAAGAAGGGCGGCAAGGTTCAGCTGGTTGGATTCGGTACTTTTGAGGTATCTGAGAGAGCAGCAAGAGAGGGAAGAAATCCCCAGACCGGTAAGGCAATGAAGATTGCAGCTTCCAAGGCACCCAAGTTTAAGGCTGGTAAGGCTTTAAAGGATATGCTGAACTAAGTTGAACTTTCGATTACAGCGGAGAACCTTCCAAAAGGTTCTCCGTTTTCGTTTGGAAAAGGCGGAAAGGGAGAAATTATGAGACTGGACAAATATTTAAAGGTATCGCGCCTGATCAAGCGCCGTACCGTGGCAAACGAGGCGTGCGACAGCGGACGGGTGAAGATAAACGATAAACCTGCAAAGGCCTCTGCAAATGTAAAAGAGGGCGACATCATCACCATCGCATTCGGCAACAAAGAGGTGAAGGTGGAAGTGCTGGATGTGCAGGAGACCGTAAAAAAAGAAGAGGCAAAAGAACTTTTCAGATATATTTAGTGCATGAACCGGGCTGTATCCGCATAGGCTTTTAAAAAAGGAAATCTTATGCGGAGGGACTTATGGAGGATTTGAACAGCAGCACACGTACGCACAGAATGACCATGACAAACCGGAAAAACTGCACTGTAAACGGTGTAAATGATGTACTTTCTTTTGACATCCATGAAATTCTTCTGGAGACAGAGCAGGGAATGCTGATGATAAAGGGAGATGACCTGCATGTGAGCAGGCTTACCCTGGAAAAGGGCGAGGTGGATATAGATGGCAGGATAGACAGCTTTACATATTCTGATGCGGCAGGAAGCGGGCATAAAAGCGAATCTTTGTTGAGTAAGCTGTTCCGGTAATTTCTATGGCAAATGAAAGCGAATTTCTTTTGCATGCCCTGTTGATGGGCATTTTTATTACCTTTGTCTATGATGTCATCAGGATATTCCGCAGAGTGATTCCCCATAATTCTTTTTTTGTGTCGCTGGAGGATCTGGGATTCTGGATTTACTGCGGGGGTTCTGTTTTTCTGCTTATGTACCATGAGAGTAACGGTGAACTGCGCTGGTTTGCCATATTCGGAGCTATTGTGGGAATGCTGCTGTACAAAAAGCTCTTCAGTCCTCCGTTTGTAAAGTATGTGTCTCTTATTCTGTCCAGGGTGCTGATGGGACTGAGAAAAATGATTGGCTGGCTTTTGCGGCCTGTGAAAATTCTGCTTAAGAAAGCGGGAGCAGGCATAGGCTGTATCAGCCACAGAATCGGCCGCAGGATCAGAAAAGCAGTAAAAATAAGATTGACGTATTTTCTCAAAATGCTTAAAATAGGCTTAAAGGGAAACTAGATGCCGGAAAGGTGGGTCTATGGCAAGAACAAGACGCAGGGTCGCTTACCGCAGGAAAAATCAAAATCGATTAAGTATGTTTCTGGTGTCATTGGTGGTGTTGATGATCATGGTGGCAGCCGCATGGCGGAGTGTGGAACTGCAGAAAAAGATTGATGCCAAGACCCGGGAAAAGCAGCAGCTTGAGGAACAGATCGCCCAGGAGAAGAACCGGTCCCGGGAGATTGAGGAGTTCGGGAAGAAGATTCAGACGAAGGGCTATATTGAAGATATAGCGCGGGAAAAATTGGGACTGGTTTATGAAGGTGAGATTATGTTTAAGGAAGAACGGTAGCAGGAGTTGAACGGCTCCTGCTTTTTTTGTCGCAAAAATTTAAGTCTGCCCTGCCCGGTTTTGACAAAAAAAACAGGTACAGAAATCTATAATCTGCGTTACAGTTCACACGTCAGCCGTTAAGCTTAAATTCCATGCTTGCATGAGAATTTGAGCTGACAGGCTGACGAAGGGAGCGCCATTACATGAGCAAAAAGAGCTGCGAAGCAGCGGAGAAGCACCGCAGGTGCGTTTTGCGAATGGCGCGGTGTGAACTGACAGTAGAAAGCGGGGCATGAAATGAAGACAGTGGAAAGCGAGCTTCGGACGGCACAGGTATCGGAACTGTGCAGGAGAAGACTTTTAAATTATGCGGACAGCTTTTATGAGCTGGCAAGAAGCTATGACGGGAGCTTTTGCCCGGATACGGAAGACAGACAGGAAATTCTTTCCGAGAGAAGAATCTGGGAGAACCGTCAGATACTGAAAAGCCATCTGCAGGAGATGGCAAAGATCATGACGGATGTGGCCGGCGAGGTGCTTTGTTACAGACCTATGGAGGACAAAAAAAGGCGGCTGATCATTCATGCCATGCGGGATGAGGGCATCAGGGCCGAGAATCCCTGTTACATAATGGGAGATGACGGAAGGGAGGCCATCGTGATCACCATGAGCACGGGTAAAGGAGGGAGCATATCTGCGGAGGAAGCAGCGGACATGCTTTCCGTCCTGCTGAACAAAAGGCTGCAGCTTTCGGCGGGAAGTCCCTTTATGGTGGAAAAGGAGCCCCGCAGCTATGTTCTGGAGGGGGAAGCCCGCTTTGTGGCGTTGACCGGGTTTGCCAGAGTGACGGAGGAGGACGAGGCGATCTCAGGGGACAATTATGCAGTCCTTGAGGCGGAGCGGGGTAAGCTTACCGTGATGCTGTCCGACGGCACCGGTTCCGGGGAACAGGCTGCAAAAAACAGCGGACAGGTGCTTGATTTGATGGAAAAGCTTCTGGAAGCAGGGTATGACTCTGAGGCGGCGGTGGAGATGGTGAACACAGCCCTGTTTGTCACGGGGGAGGACAGGAATCATCCCACTCTTGATGTCTGCAGCATAAACCTTTACATGACTCTTATACACATCA
>JAIDME010000280.1 GCA_029050705.1 Acetatifactor sp. | reverse complement strand
GTTCCGCCCTGTCCTCTATGGTGATAACCCTCTCATCCGGGGGGATAAACTGGGAAAGTGCATTCAGAAAGGTCGTCTTGCCGCTTCCCGTTCCACCACTGATAAAAATGTTATATCCCGCTTTTACCAGGGTCTCCAGAAACAGAGCCGCCTGCTCGGATATGGAGTGATTTTTGACAAGCCAGTCCATTGTGATGGGCTTGTCCGGAAATCGCCGGATTGTCACAATCGGGCCGTTCAACGCTACCGGCTTCATGACAATATTGACTCGGGAGCCATCCGGAAGCCTTGCATCCACAATCGGCGACGCTTCATTCACAACCCGGTTGCATCCCGCCACAATCTGCTGTATCACATCCTGCAGCTTTTCTATCGAGTCAAAGCCCTTATCCAGCTCCTGAAGCTTTCCTTTCCTCTCGATAAAAATGTGCTCTGTTCCGTTAATCATGATCTCCGCCACCGAATTGTCCTCCACAAAAATCTGCAGGATATCCAGCCTCCTCAGCGAATCAAACAGTTCCTTTTTCAGCTTCCACCGCATTTCAACCGGGTATGTCACCAGATTTTCCTGCTCCAGAAGCACTTCGTCTATGGTCTCCTCCACCTCCTCGTCAGACATTTCTTTCATATAGCCCATCCTCTCCTGTACCTTTCTGCACAGTTCCCGCTTCAGCTCCGTATACTCCATTCCAGCCTCCATTCTGCCGTTCCGCGGCGTTCACACGATTCCATTCAGCATATCATTTACCAGCGCCGCCAGATCTCCTCTGGTCAGTTGTTCCAGTTCCTCCGGCAGTCGCTGTATATGGGGCAGCTTCAGACGCCTGGTCTTTGCCAGCACATCCTCGTATTCATACAGCGACAGCATCTGCTCATATTGCAGAAGCTTGCTCCGGGCAATCCGGTCTTCTTTTGTGATCGTAAATACCACCTTGCATGCGCGAAGAATTTCAAACAGTCCCTGCATACTCTCACTCAAGTCCAGAATGACGTATTCATACTCTCCCATGTCCTCTATTCTCTGAAGCAGCTCCAGCCACTCCACCTCCGTGATTGTCAGCAGGTTCTGCCCTGACTTCATGGGCGGTATGTAATCCAGATTTCCCATTCGCTTGCAGATTGACTGCAGCCGCAGTCTGAACTTTTCCCTGTCACCATGGAGAAAATAAAGCAGGTCAGCCATGTCTGAGCTCTGTATGTCAGGACGCAGCTCCCCGATACCCGCATAGTGCTCAAAATTCAGATACAGAGTCGAGTGTTCTTTTGCCAGAATCTGCCCCATGGTAAGTGCAAAAGAGGTCTGCATGGCTCTGCGCACCGGCGAATAGTTGCCGATAAATGTGATATTGCCGCTTCTTTTCAGTTTCGGCAGCCGGGTATCGGCAATCTCCATATATACCCGAATCAGTTCCTTCAGCACCTCTTCCGCCTGCTGATACTTGTCCACATAGAGGACATTTTCCCACCGCATGACTCCGCTTTCACTCAGCACCACCGTCTGCAGCGCTTCTATTTTCTGCAGTTCTTCACAGTATGCAGATTCTGAGACCACCAGAAGCTCCGGGCTGTTCTTCTCCTCCTTTACCAGCTCCTGTATGTTTGTATAAGTGTGGATTTTCCACGGCAAATCTCTGTTCTTTCTTAAAAACTCTGTCATAAGCTGTGCATATTCATCCTCCGTATCACACAGCACCATGATCCTTTCCTCACCCTTCAATAGACACCTCCGAGATAGAGCAGCAGGCTGAGCAGCACAGGGCCCGACAGACATACGCTTGCCGACTTTTTTTCTCTGCCCGTTGCCGGGTAGGATTGTAAAGCGCCTTTTTTCGCAATGTCTTCCAGATACCCGAAAAATATGCCCAGACGTTCTCTGAAATTTTTGTTTACCAATAATTTAATAAGTGAAATAATTGCTGCAATCAGCAAAGAAACAAATAGAAATAAAAAGATTTTATTGAGTGGAAGATACCCCGCTGCCGCCCCCAGCAGCTTGACGTCTCCGGCCCCCAGCACGCCGATTTTGTAAAAGGAGTACAGCAGCGCCACAATCGCCGCCGCTTCCCCCAGATAAAGCGGCACTCCCGCCATTCCGTCTCTCCGGAACCGAAATGCCATTCCCGCCAGGGCCACAACTGCCACCAGACCGTTCGGAATTTTTCTTTTGTAATAATCAAATCCACAGGCAGCTGTCAATAACAGACATAAAACCGCCAACACACCATCTCCTTTGTATTCGGATTCTTTTCGTACCTGAATTCCGAGGCGAAATCTGCCTCTAAGAGTAAATCGGATAATTGCCGAACAGTTCAATTGTCGAACTGTAAACGCATTATAACCGATGGATTTTTCCTTTGCAAGATATAAAATGAAAATATATTTTTTTTGTTAATAGTTTACAAAAATTTATAGAGTCCGATTCCGTAAAGCGCCGCAATCCCAGGAATTCCAAGGATTCCGGATGTCAAAACAGTTGCTCCGTTAATGCCTACCCCCAGGGAAATTCCCGCACTTGCAAGTGCGGCATTGATAAAATAGATTGCAATTACTCCGAATATACTGCGCAGTAATGTGTTAAGTAGCCATTCTTTTTTCATAATATGTCATCCTTTTTTTGTACATCCTATGCCCCGTCCTGCGGAAATATTCGCAGTATTTGTATCAATCCGGCTTTTTCACGCCTACTGATATTACATTTTTTGGAAGTTACGGAATATTTTTCCTGTTTTGTGATTATAATTGTAACAACCATAGGAAAGGAAAGATTTACCATGAAAATGTATTTCAGCCAAAAGGCAGACACCGTTCAGACCATTGAAGAAGATTTTACACCTGTAACCTTAAAGGAATCCATAGAAAAAACCCACAGAGCGCTTGACATCGCCTATGCGGGTTTTAACAATGCTACCGATACGGACTTAATCGACAGCTACATTTATGAAATTAATTCTCTGCAAAAAAAGTACAAACATCTCACAGAACTGGCCGCTCTGGAATCTGCGTCCGAACAGGAAACCTCACACGTACATTCCCCGATTCGCGCCCTGGTCAGCCATGTTTTCAGTTAAAGAATTTCTGCCGTAGGTCAGTCCGGCATATACTGTCTGAGAGTTACCCATGACCGCCCCGGCACTGTTTTGCCCGGCAATCTGCTCATAAGCATCCCTGAGGGGCGTGACAATGTGCTCGATCTCCTCCAGCGGCAGAACTTTTTTCCCGCTTTCCGCCGCAGCAAGTCTCCTGATGCAGAATCCGTAAAGGCCAAGCAGTGCGGGTGCAGGCTCATATTGCAGATTCAACGAGTTCATCAGCTCACCCACGCACCCTCTCGCCCTGCGGACCGCCGCATGAAATTCTGCCTCGTTTTCCTGTTCCAGAGCCGCCTTCCCATCCCTCACATAACAGAGCAGCATTTCATATAAAATTACTACCATCTGTGTAGAGTTTGCCTGAGATATCCTCAGTGTAAAATCCTGTTTTTCCACACTTGTCATCTAATTCCAAATCTCCATTCTGAAAACATCTTCTCACACTGTTACTGCAGCAGCTGTAATACCTGTGAAGGCCTCTCGTTGGCTTGAGCAAGCATGGATGTACCCGCCTGGGTCAGCACCTGGTATGTGGTATAATTTGTCATCTCCTCCGCCATATCCACATCCATAATTCTGGAATATGCGGCCGTCATATTCTCCGATGTAACATCCAGACTGTTGACCGTGGATTCCAGCCGGTTCTGATATGCGCCCAGCATACCGCGCACCTTTGATACATATTTTACCGCACCGTCAATATCTTCGATTCCCTTCAGTGAGCCTTCCTTTGTGGACACGTCGAGGTTCTCGATTCCCATATTCCTCAGGGAAATAGCCGGAATCTCCACCGGCAGAACCTGACCCTCATTGGCTCCTATCTGCAGTCTCATGGCCCCGATACCTGTGGCATCTATCCGCAACGCATCCACATCCATGGGTGTATATTCAAGTTTCTCCCCCGGATCTAAATCTTCGAATTTCTTATTTAAATTTAAACTCTGCTTATTTTCTTCATCCTGATTCAATCTGGACAGATCCAGCGTCATCTCGAAGCCGTTGGTGCCCGCGATAGTCAGCAGGTTATCCTTTGTCATCTTTATATTATATCCATCCGGAAATTTGCCCGGGAAATTACCGTTTTCCGGGAATGTGCCGCCTGTCGGCACTGTTACTTCAGCCAGATAATCCCCCGTCCACACATCCTCCATTTCGGCCATGTCGGGATCATCAACAATATTGCCCGCTGCAT
>JAIDME010000028.1 GCA_029050705.1 Acetatifactor sp. | reverse complement strand
GGACGGTTTTATCTGACCGCTGAGGGAATCGGCATCCATTTTGACACCTACGAGCTGAGCAGTTATGCCTCCGGCGGACTGGATGTGGTGGTTCCCTATGAACTGTTTGACATGCGGAATCCCGCTGAGGTGGGGCTCACAAGTTTTTAAAGTTTGGAGATTTCTTCCCGGGACATGAAAAATATGTTATAATGACCCTGTTCAGTGCTGATAAATCAAATGCGGAGGTATGGGAATGAAACGGGAGAATTTCAGCAGTCCTTTGGACTTAAAGCAGGTACAGATCACGGACGAGTTCTGGGGCAGGGAGCAGGAACTGGTGCGGACGGAAGTGATTCCTTATCAGTGGGAGGCGCTGAATGATCGCGTTCCGGATGCGGCCCCAAGCTACTGTATGCGCAACTTTAAGGTGGCAGGGAGACTGATGCGGGAAAAGAGAGAGCAGGGTGCCGGCTATGTGGCTCCTGCCTATACCTTCCGGGGCTTCGAGGCGCTGCCGGAGGATCCGAAAAACCCTGACCCTGACAAATTTTATGGATTTGTATTTCAGGACAGCGATTTTGCAAAGTGGATTGAGGCGGTAGGCTATTCTCTGATCAATCACCCGGATCCGGATCTGGAGAAGACTGCGGACGAGGCCATTGACATTGTCTGCGCCGCCCAGGCGGAGAACGGTTATCTGGATACATACTACATTATCAACGGCATGGATCGGATTTTTACAAACCTTCGGGACCATCACGAGCTGTATTGCCTGGGGCACCTGGTGGAGGGCGCGGTGGCATACTGGCAGGCGACGGGCAAGGATAAACTGCTGAAGGCGGCGGAGAGGTATGCGGATTTCGTGTTTTCACGGTTCGGCTATGAAGAGGGGAAATGTAAGGGCTATCCCGGACATGAGATTGCGGAGATGGCGCTGGCAAGGCTCTATGAGGTTACAGGAGAGAAGAAGTATCTGGAGCTTGGGAAGTTTTTTCTGGACATGAGAGGCACAAAGCCCTATTACTTTGACCTTGAGGAGAAGGAGCGGGCAGAGCATGAGGGCAGAAGCTGCAGAATGCCTGATCCTGCAGAGACTCGCCACTGGTATCACCAGGCCTACGCACCTGTGAGGGAACAGTCTGAGGCCACGGGGCATGCGGTTCGTGCCGTCTATCTTTACAGTGGTATGGCAGATGTGGCAAGGCTCACCGGGGATGAGGCCATGTTTGCAGCCTGTGAGCGGCTCTGGGACAATATTACGAAAGAGAAGCTGTACATTACCGGGGGAATCGGGGCTACTCATCTGGGGGAGGCGTTTTCCTTCAGCTATGACCTTCCCAACGATACAGCCTACTCCGAGACCTGTGCAGCTATCGGGCTTGCTTTTTTTGCCAGAAGAATGCTGGAAATCCGGGCGGACAGCCGTTATGGAGATGTGATGGAGCAGGCATTGTATAACACGGTGCTGGCAGGGATGGCACTGGACGGAAAGAGCTTCTTTTATGTGAACCCGCTGGAGGTGATGCCGGAGGCATGTAATCGGGACGAGCGGAAGCATCATGTAAAGGCTGTTCGGCAGAAGTGGTTCGGCTGCGCCTGCTGTCCTCCTAACATTGCAAGGATTGTCAGTTCCATTGGGGCTTATGTGTACACAAAGAGCGATAGTACGCTGTACACTCATCTTTATGCGGGCAGCAGGGTCAGCTGTACATTAAACGGGACAGGACTGGATATGAAGCTGGAGAGCGGCTTCCCCTGGGACGGTGATGTGAAGGCAGTCCTGCATACGGAAGGTGGTGTGCAGGGGACGCTGGCCTTTCGTGTGCCCGGCTGGTGCCGGAAAGCTGAGGCTGAGGTTCGCAGAAACGGTATGACTCTTTCGGGCTGCGGAGTGGAAAAGGGTGTTTTGCGGGATACGGCGCAGCAGTTTATGCCGACTCAGGGGCCTGAAGTCCGACTGGAGCGGGGATATCTGTATTTGACCGGAGAATGGCAGGACAGTGATGAGATATATCTGTATTTCCCTATGGAGGTGCGCTGTATGACAGCCAATGCTAAGGTGCGGGAAGACGTGGGAAAGGTTGCCTTTACCAGAGGCCCTATATGCTACTGCATGGAGGAGATTGACAATGGCAGGAACCTGCATCTGTTGAAGGCTGATATGGAAAAAATCTTTGGTACAGATTCGGGGATGGTCAGGAAAGTGAGTGACGGAGCCGGGCCGGAGAACGCGCAAAGCATGAAAGAAGGTGCACCGGAAAGCGGTCTGCCCGGAGTTGCGGTGGAAGCTTTTCATGAGCTGGGGCATGAGATGCGGATTTTGAAGGTGCCGGGGAGAAGACAGGCAAACAGCGCTGACGGGGAAGAACTCTACAGGGAGTACATTTCCGGGGCGGAGGGCACTTCCTCCGCAGAGGAGCCGGTGACATTGACCTTTGTGCCTTATTACGCCTGGAATAACCGCGGCGAGGGCGAGATGACGGTGTGGGTCAGGGCCTGAAAGCAGCTTTTTTCAGCGGATGCCGCGCTGTCTCGTAATCTCATACATCAATATGGACGCGGCGCAGCTCACGTTAAAGGATGAGGCGTAGGATTTATCCGACATGGGAATAGTACAAAGCAGATCACAATATTCCTTAAATGCTTTGTTTAGGCCCATGGTCTCGTTTCCCATCATAAGCATCAGAGGAACAGTCAGATCAGCGGAGTAAACCGGACTTTCACGGTGGGCGGTGGTGCCCACTGTGATAAATCCGGGATATAGCTGTTTAAGCCGGTCAACATACGCAAACAGAGCGTTATTGTCCGAGATTCTGATTACCGGCATGTTGAAGAAGGAGCCCATGGCAGAAACCACCACATCCGGATCGTACAGATCCACGGCATGTCCCGTGATGATGAGGAGGTCGGCGCCCAGAGCGTCGCAGGAACGGATCATTGTACCGAGATTTCCCTTGTTGGAGGGTCTGTCGAACAGGACGATAAAGGGATTGTCCGACAAGGGGACAGATTCCAGGCTGTCCTCCCGCATCTCGATGACGGCCATCAGCTCGGAGGTATCCTCTTTGCCGCTGAGTTCGCGCATGAGTTCGGCTGTCAGGCAGTAATTCATATCCGTGGATACATTTCTGATCATATCCGTCGCCCAGTCAGACAGATTATTCCTAACATAGAGGAAGGATTTGATCTTCCAGTTGTTCTTTACGGCTTCGTTCAGGCTGCGTACTCCCTCCACAAGAAATTCGTTGTAGCGATACCGCTTGTTGCGGTTTGTTTTAAGTACTTCAAATCTCTGAAAAATATTATTTTTATTGGATACTTTTGTCTCTGCCATCGAGTTCTCTCCTGTGATTGTGGTGAATAGTTATGTCCATTTTATCACAGGTCAGGGATGAACGCATCTGTTTTTGCAAATCAGCATTTCAACTATCCGTCCGTCATTATATGTAGTATAATGGGTGCAGGAGCTTTTGGTGCAGGAGCTTTTTGCCTGCTCTGGTCTGGTATGGCTGTATCACGCAACAGGAAATTGACCATGTGCAGTTTGTACAATTTGATGAGAAAATTAACAGCAGTGAATACCAGATCGCAATAGAAGCCGCGAAGAAAGCAGTAAATGAAAAAGGTTTAAAGGGATGAATATCAGAGAAGACGCAGAACGGATCATTCGGGAATCCATAAAACAGGTCCTGCCGGACGAGGCGGTTGTCCGGGCACTGCAGGGCAGGAGTTTTGGGCCGGGAAAGGTTGTTGTGGTGGCAGCAGGCAAAGCCGCATGGAGGATGGCACAGACGGCGGCCCGTATATTGGGCGATAAGATCAGCAGCGGCGTGGTGGTGACAAAGTATGGACATGTGGAGTCGGAAATTCCCGGAATGATCTGTTATGAAGGGGGGCATCCGGTGCCGGATGAAAATTCATTTCGGGGCACACAGGCGGCATTGGATCTGGTAAGCGGTTTAAAACCGGAAGATACCGTGCTGTTTCTATTGTCCGGCGGCGGTTCCGCGCTGTTCGAAAAGCCCCTGATTCCGGGTGATGAGCTTTCCGATATTACGGAACAGCTTCTGGCCTGCGGTGCGGATATTGTGGAGATAAATACAATCCGCAAGCGTCTTTCCGCGGTGAAGGGAGGCAGATTTGCAAAATTGTGTGAACCGGCACGAATATTAAGCGTTGTGCTCAGTGATGTTCTGGGAAACCCGCTTGATATGATCGCATCCGGCCCGGCCTGTCCGGACAGTACCACATGTGACGATGCCATGGCTGTTATCAATAAATACCGGCTGAGACTGAGTGAAAGAGCAATGGAATGTATGCGCAGGGAGACGCCGAAGGAGCTTGCCAATGTGGAGACGGTGATTGCCGGGAGCGTATCTGATCTCTGCCGGGCAGCAGCAGAGGAATGCAGGAAGCTTAACTATGAGACGATACTGCTGACGGACCGGCTGTGCTGCGAGGCAAAGGAGGCGGGTTCATTTCTGGCTTCCATTGCAGGGAGTCATGAGCACACGGACAGGAGTCTGGCGTTTATCGCCGGAGGCGAGACGGTGGTTCATCTGACCGGCAGGGGAAAAGGAGGCCGTAACCAGGAATTGGCTTTGAGCGCGGCCCGGGGAATTGCAGGATTAAAGGATACGGCGGTCTTCAGCGTGGGAAGCGACGGGACGGACGGACCGACGGATGCGGCGGGAGGTTACTGCGATGGCGAGACTGATGCGGTTCTGGCGGCCCGGGGAGTGGACATCTGTGAAGCACTGAGACAGAATGATGCATATACTGCCCTGACCACGTGTAGCGGGTTGATCATGACAGGCCCTACCGGCACCAATGTAAATGATGTAGCGGTGGTGCTGATAAAAAGATAAACAGAAATGAGCGCAAAAATAATGTGCGGTCAATAGTAAAAAAGCGGGCAGGCCCGCTTTTTTACTTAATATCCGTATACTCTTTATCTCCGTTTGCCGCCAGAAGCTTTTTCAGGCTGTCGATGGCAGAGGAGAAACGTTCATAAATCTCAAGGGCTCGGTGGAAATAACGAAGGGCTTCTTCTTTGTCACCGTTATCCTTGGCATTCCAGGAATCGCATGCGCAGCGGTGCAGCTCCTCATGACAGCTGACTGCCTGCTTAAACTCACGGCTGTCGGTGATGCGCCGGTCGGTCTGGGAAGTTGCCCATTTGCCGAATTTACATCCCTTTGGATTGTTAAGCTGGCTTATATTCAGCGTTTCAAATCCGGCAAGATTGTTGTACAAACGCCAGGTAAAGATCAGGTGGTCAACGGCATAAACGGTGAGCCAGTCCTGAGGGAAAAGTCTGGAGGTGCCCTTTGCTACGGCAGTTCTGATAGTGTCGATGCTTCGTGAAATGCGGTAGAGGTGTACGCCGGTATCCAGGCACTCTTTGGAAAGAGTCTCATAATTGGCATCGAGAGCTTCAACCGCTTTTACATAGGAATGAGTCAGTCCTGACTGGGTGCGGATTTCTTCATTGATAAGGTCAATTTTTTCTGCGATAAAAGAAATCTTCTCGCCCATGGCATCCACGCTCTCAACAGAGTGGTGAATTTCCTCGTTGCCGCTCCGCAGACAGGCGGTGGCGGACTGCACGGAATTTACCAGAGTCTCAATGCCTGACATCAGTTCGCCCACATATCGGATAATGTCGTCGGCGGAAGTGGAGGTATTTGAGGCAAGATCCTGCATCTGGCTTGCCACTACGGAAAAGCCTTTTCCGGCCTGTCCGGCACGGGCGGCCTCAATGGATGCGTTCAGCGCCAGCAGGCTGCTCTTGCTTGCGAGCTTCTTCACCACATCTACGATATCGTTGATCTGAAGAGCCTTTTCCTTAAAATCAGATATCTGCTCGTTGATCTGTTCGATTTGTACGGCAGAATCATCTATCACGCGAATGCTGTCACCCAGCTGTTGTATACAGGTGTTGGTGGTATCTGTGAGGTCCTTTGAACTGTCGCGGATACTGGAGGCGGACTCCTGAATGTTCATGATGGAGTCTCCCAGCTCACGGCTGGAGTTGTTCATTTCCTCGATGGCAAGGGACTGGCTGGATACCTGCTCCAGCATAACCTTGACGCAGGAACTGTTGCCGATCACCGTCATGGAATCGTTGAGCTGCATAGCAGATTTGTTGTTGGCGTTTAAAATATACAGCATAAGCTGCTTCCATTTCCGCTCCAGTTCCGCATCCTGAAAAGGGACAGGCGTGGACAGGGAACAGTCGCCCTCCATGATCTTGTCCATGCAGGCGAGAAGGGCAGCCTTGTCAACATTCAACTGTTGCTGTGATATTTTTTTCTTCATATGTAACCCTCTTTTCTGGTCTGTTGCTCCGCAACCGTGAGTCATCTAAACTCGCAAGCCCGCGTTTTCGCGCTCTTATTTGTTTTTCCTCTGCGGTTATTATATCATATTAACATATAAAAAGCATCTATTTTCCTATTTATTTTCTTTCGGCAAGCTTGTATAATAAAGCAGCATAGGAGGAAGGTTCAATGAAAAACATTAAAAGATTTATAACTGTATTATTGTGTGCGGCGTTGCTGACGGGAACTTTTACTGCCTGCGGCGGTCAGAACAAAGACAGCCGGGCCACGGACGGCCAGATCACGGATGACCAGGTCACGGATGACCTTGGTGGACAGACTTCGGAACCGGAGAACGGATCCGACGGGAACGGAGGAGAGGAAGCACAGGAGAGTTCCGGCGATGCCGGGGGCCAGGCGGATTCATCCCAGGAGGAAACGGCATTTCAGATTCCGGAAGTGAGCATCGAGCCTTCTGAGGTGCCGGATACTGAGGCGTTCCGGTTTGTGCGGGATATGAAGATCGGCTGGAATCTGGGCAATACCTTTGACGCTATAAACGACAGCGGGCAGGGCAACGAGATGGATCTTGAGACTGCCTGGTGCGGTGTTATGACCACAAAAGATATGATTGATGATCTCAAAGAGGCAGGCTTTAACAGTGTGCGCGTGCCGGTGAGCTGGCATAACCATGTGGATGAGGATTACCGGATTTCCGAAGCCTGGCTGAACCGGGTGCAGGAGGTGGTGGATTATGTCTATGACAATGGGATGTATGTCATTCTGAATATTCACCATGACAACAGCGAGAGCTTTATGTATCCTGACAGCGCCCATCTGGAGCAGTCCGTAAAGTATGTTACCACCATATGGGAGCAGCTCTGCCAGCGCTTTGGCGACTATGATGAGCACCTGATCTTTGAGTGCATGAATGAACCCCGGCTGGTGGGTTCCCAGTATGAGTGGTGGATTAACGCCGGTGCAGAGGAATGTAAGGATGCCATCTCCTGCATCAATGAAATCAACCAGGAATTTGTAAATACTGTTCGTGCCGGCGGCGGCAGCAACCTGAACCGCTATCTGATGATACCGGGCTATGACGCTTCCCCGGATGGGGCTTTGAACGATGGCTTTGTGCTGCCCACAGACGCAGAGGGCGTGGAGGACAGGCTGATTGTCTCCGTACATGCATATACCCCCTACAATTTTGCTCTGCAGGCTGACGGGGAGAGCGGCAGTAAATCGGAGTTCGACTCAGACAGTGCAAGTTCCGTGTCGGACATAAAGAGCTTTATGGACAGACTTTACAAGAAGTTTATCAGCAACGGCATTCCTGTTGTCATCGGAGAGTTTGGTGCCAGAGACAAGGAGCAGAATACGCAGGCCCGCATTGATTATGCCACCTATTATATCGCGGCGGCAA
Organism: Acetatifactor sp.; assembly: GCA_029050705.1. GTDB lineage: Bacteria > Bacillota > Clostridia > Lachnospirales > Lachnospiraceae > Acetatifactor. Next base: position 2,955 of record JAIDME010000028.1, on the reverse strand, counting down.
GGGCCAGAGGCATGAGCTGTTTTTGGTGGGACAACAATGCGTTTACCGGAACCGGTGAAAACTTTGGGCTGTATTACAGGCGGAGCGGACGGTTCCTCTATCCTGATATTGTCACAGGCCTGATGAAGTACGCGGACTAAAACTGTAGAAGCCGTTGCAAAATAAAACATGGAAACTGCAATTTTATACATTTACACCCTGCCCTGACAGGGCTAGAATGAGGGACAAAACACAAAAGCCGATGAGGGAGGACGGATGTCGATTCCTGCCCTTTCGGCTTTAGGGAGACGGGCACAGATGGGAGAAAATGTTAAAAAGACACGGAAATCGAAAATGGGATGGCTCTGGGAAAACATGAAGGGGTACAGAGTCCTGTATATAGCCGGGATTCTGGGAGTGGTGGTATACAGCGTGATGCAGTTGATAGTTCCCTTTGTCACGCAGAATCTGATCGATCTGTTCCTGACGGGAGAAGACGCAGCGGCGAATCTGGTGAATAAGCGCACACTTTTTTATCAGATGATCATCGCTATGGTGGCGCTGACATTCATAAGGACGCTGATCGTTTATCTGACCTGCATGAGCGTGGAACATGTGTCTCAGAAGGCACTTTATCGCATCAGAACCTTTCTTTTTGAAAAGATAGAGCACCAGGATATGAAGTTTTACAGCACCTTTCGGACAGGCGATCTGATGACAAGGCTGACGGGAGACCTGGATGCGGTGCGTCATATGATTGCCTGGGTTATCCGCACCATTGCGGAGTCTCTTGCGCTGGTATGCGCCACAGCAATTTATTTCCTTTACATGGACTGGCGGCTGGCGCTCTGTTTGCTGGCTATTTCGCCCTTTATTTTCCTGATCATCGTCCTGTTCAAGAACAAGGTGGCGCCCAGACATAAGGCGCTGCGGGAGAAGCTTGCTCAGATGAATACAGCTGCCCAGGAAAATATTTCAGGAAACCGTGTGGTAAAGGCTTTTGCAAGGGAAGAATACGAGATGGAACAGTTTGACCGCTGCAACACGGAGTATTCACAGACCAACAAGAGGACGGCGATGACCTGGCTGACCTACTACCCTTATGTGGAGTCCTTTGCAAACCTGATGCCTGTGGTGCTGCTGGCGGTGGGCGGCGTCTTTATCATCAATAATCAGATTACCATGGGCGAGTACGTGGCGTTTTCGGGCCTGATATGGGCCATCGCAAACCCCATGCGCCAGCTGGGCAATATCATGAACGAGTTCCAGCGATTTTCGGCAGCGGCGGATAAGGTCATGGAAGTTTATTATTCCGAACCGGAGATTGTGGATAAACCGGATGCTGTTGACAGGAAGGAGCGCTTTGAGGGCAGGGTGGAATTCAAAAACGTCAGCTTTCAGTATGCCGACGGCAATCTGCCCGTGCTCCACAACGTATCTTTTGATATTCAGCCCGGTGAAACGGTGGCGATCATGGGGGAGACGGGCTGCGGTAAAACTTCTCTGATTCAGTTGATTCCCCGGTTTTATGAGCCGACGGAGGGCGAGGTGCTGGTGGACGGCATCAACGTGCAGGATATGAAGCTGACACAGCTGAGGAAAAATATCGGTCTTGCCACTCAGGATGTGCTGCTGTACTCCGACACCATCGACGGCAACATTGCCTACGGCGACACACACATCAAACAGGAAGAGGTGGTAAAGTTTGCCAGGTATTCGGCAGCATCGGACTTCATTGCAAAGATGCCGGAGGGCTATGATACCATCGTAGGTGAGCGCGGCGTGGGGCTGTCCGGCGGACAGAAACAGAGAATTTCTCTGGCAAGGGCCCTGGCGGTAAAGCCTGCCATTCTGATTCTGGATGACACCACCTCGGCGGTGGATATGGAGACGGAAAAGCAGATACAGCATAGTCTGAAGGAACTGGATTTTCCCTGTACCAAGATTATCATTGCCCAGAGAATATCCACCACCAAATCCGCAGACAAGATACTGGTGCTGCAGGACGGACGTATCACGGAAAGCGGCACCCATGAGGAACTGGTGGCGAAAAAGGGATATTACTACAGTCTGGTTAAGCTGCAGATGGGGGAGGAGTAAACATGGCAAGAAGGAATACATACAGGGAAGATGAAGTACTGGAAACACCCTTTGATTTTCACCACCTGCTTCGGGCCTCTGTCTATATAAAGAAATATTTGAATAAGATGATACTGGCTCTGGCACTGAGCGCTGTGGGCGGCATTACTGCGTTGTTTGGGCCCATGCTGACTCAGCGCGCGCTGGATGAGGCGATTCCGGATGAGGATACAAGGATGCTCTTTATTCTGGTGGGGGTATTGATACTTACCTATCTGATCAGTGTGATTTTTACCACCACCCGCTCCCGCATCATGGTAAATGTGAGTCAGAGCATTATATATGACATCAGAAAGGACCTCTTTGCTCATTTGCAGAAGCTGCCCTTCCAGTATTATGATGACAGGCCTCACGGAAAGATACTGATTCGTGTGGTCAACTACGTAAACTCCGTCTCGGATATGCTTTCCAACGGACTGATCAATGTGGTGCTGGAAATATTAAACCTGATCTTCATTGTGGTATTTATGTTCTGTGTGGATGTTAAACTCTCCCTGGTGGTACTGGCGGGCGTTCCTGTCCTCATGGTGTTCCTGTTCTGGATAAAGCGCAGGCAGCGCAAGGCATGGCAGCAGGTTTCCAACAAGAATTCCAACCTCAATGCATATCTTCAGGAAAATATCGTTGGTGCAAAGATTACACAGATCTTTGCCAGAGAGCAGGAAAACGCGGAGACCTTTGCATTGTTGTCGGACAGATGCCGGAAGGCCTGGATGAATGCGGTAAAGTACAGCAACCTGGTGTGGCCGGGTATTGACAATATCTCCGTCTGGGTCAGAGCGGCAATTTTTATCTTTGGTCTGATCATCTTCGGACAGGGGAATACCAGTCTGGGGG
>JAIDME010000279.1 GCA_029050705.1 Acetatifactor sp. | reverse complement strand
ACGGAAAAAAAGAGTGGCGGATTAAAAAGATTGACATGTCCAATCTGAAGGCGTAAGACGTCGGGCTGGCACAGCCGGGCGATATTCCCGATTATCCCTATAAATTTACCATGTGGCAGTACAATACTCAGGGCTCCGTGGACGGGATAGCCGGACCGGTAAATCTGAATATCAGCTTTATTGACTATGCGGAGAAATGAAGGAAATGTTCTTTCATTACTGGCGGTAATCAAGTATCTTCCGGGAAATCTGCAGGGAAGAGTATATTTCCGCATATTTGCTGGGTGAGAGATTCTCGATGTAATTGGGCAGGAATTTTTTCTCCACGCCGTTTTTGTGCAGTACATCTATGGCTTTGTTGTAAGCGATTGCCGCTGTGATCTCATCGTCATAGCGTCCTACGATATAATTTCCACGGATATGAATGCGGACAGTATAATTATGCTGTCCGTTTTTCTGATCAGAGGAAACTCCGTGATAGATATTCAGAATTTCCAGATTTTCCCTCCTGAAATCATCAGAATCTCCGTTGATAAACCGGTAATCTCTGCCTTCCCTGGCATAGGGCTTTATACCGTATCTGGAGACAATGCTGACCTGCAGACCGTAATCAGCTACAAAATAGTGGTTACCCCTGCACATGATCTTATGGGAGGAATAATAGAACAGATCATCCGGGTCAAACTTCAGCACCCGGGAGGGGGACAGGTAATAATAAAACATTCTTTTGCCAATATAGATCGGATTGCCGAAATAGAGACTGTTGTCACGGAAGTTTGCGAGACATACCCACTTTTCAAAAGGAAGCATGCTTTCTTCAATATAGGTTTCCGGTGTGCAGGAGGCGTCCTCCAGGATGCGGCGGCCCTCCAGATAAGCGGCATGAGCTTCCTCCGGAGTTAAAAAACTGCCGAGACTGATATGTTTTCTCCGGTAGGTGAGAGAGGCACGAAAATAAGGCTCCCCGCTTTTTCTGAAAGCAGGGAACACGCCTTCCCGGTGCTGCTGTTTAGCCGTGTCCGACATGGGTGATTTTTCCATATCTGCAGTTCTTCCTTCCTGCAACGTCGTATTTTTTCATTACAACAGCAGTATAACATTCAAGGCATATAACAGGCAATACTTTCATATATTGTAACTGTTCAGGGACATGCAAATGATTTTGAACAGTTTGGACAAGTATGAAAGGACAGGATGGCATATATATGTATAAAAAAGCATTGAGCCTGTTGCTGCTGTGTAATCTGATCATACTCATAGGGGGCATCTGCGTCTATGGGATTGCAGGGGCGGAACAGGCAGCCGGACCGGCATTACTGCTGAGACTTGAGGAGATGGAGGCAAGGGCAGGGGAGCAGGGAATGTGGGAAACGTCTGATGGCGGAGTAAGCGGCGGAATCGGAATCGCAGACGTGGTTGTATCAGAACAGCGCGTGGTGAATTACAGTGTGGTAGAGCAGAGGGATTACCGTTTCCTTGAGGAGGACGAGTTGGAGGTACTTCAGCGGATTGTGGAGGCGGAGGCCGGCAACGAGGATGAAGACGGGAAGCTTCTGGTGGCAAATGTAGTGCTGAACCGCGTGGACAGCGACAGATTTCCGGAAACAGTGACAGAGGTGGTTTTTCAGCAGTCAAAAGGGGTCACACAGTTTTCACCGGTAGCCAGTGGGAGAATTTACTCCGTAGAGGTCAGTGAGGAGACTATCGCGGCGGTGGAGAGGGCTCTTGCAGGGGAGGATATCTCCCAGGGGGCGCTGTATTTTGCGGCGAGAAAATATGCCAGCAGCAGTAAGATGAGATGGTTTGACGAAAAGCTTACTTTTCTGTTCCGCCATGGTGGACATGAGTTCTATAAGTAAGTGTCTGTGGTTCGGCCATGCCATTCATAAGTTGCCGAAATATACATATACTCCAGCCTGTGGGGAATGTGGTCGGCAACTTATTTCATGGCGGGCATCTGCCCTATAAAAATAATTGTGTAACCTGCCCTTAGTGAACAAGCTCCCACGGTCAGTTTTCACAATTATTTTTGCATGGCTGAACTGTAACACAAAATGCTTGCCATGTGGGGATATTTATGGGATAATTACTTTGTTCTTTGCAAAGAACGGTCAAACGGACGGAACAATGTGGCACTTTGAGGATGAAGGACGATAGAATGGACAATAACAAGTCATGGAATAGCATTGGGAAAGAAATTCGGGATGCTGTTGAAACGGCTTTGAAGACAGGAGATTTCAAAGATTTGGGTGACACCGTGGTTGATGCGGTGTCAGATGTTGCGCGGGATGTGACTGCAAAGGTCGGACAGGCTGTCTCAGGTATCACCGGTGAGAACCAGACTTCAAAATGGGAAAACGCTACCAGAGAGCGCAAGTATGCGCAGGAGGAGCAGCGGGTGAAGCAGGCGGAAATTGTGAGACAGCGGGCACCTTTCAGAAAGGTAGGACGAATTTC
>JAIDME010000278.1 GCA_029050705.1 Acetatifactor sp. | reverse complement strand
AATAAGTTGATCGTGGACTGCCTGAAGAAAGCCGGATATGATAATTTGATTCATACAGAAAACGGGCAGAAAGCTTATGATGTGATTACACAGTGCAAGGCGGACGGCAGTCTGAGAGATCACGTTCGTTTGATTGTAACGGATATTGAGATGCCGGAGATGGATGGGCACAGGCTTACAAAGTTGGTAAAAACAGATGAGACGACGGCAGATATTCCCATTATTATCTTCTCTTCGCTGGTGAATGAGGATATGAAGAGAAAGGGTGAAGAGCTGGGAGCAGATGCACAGTTGTCAAAGCCTGAAATCGGTAATTTGGTGAAAATAGTAGACCGGCTTGTTGATGAAAAAGGTTTGGATAAATAAGAAAATTTATGAAGAGCCGGGAAGCTTCTCGGCTCTTTTGCATGACCGGACAGAGATGTTTTGAAAGGAAACGGAATGGGGACGGAAGATATTCTTGCCGAAATAAAAAGTTCGGATATGGTGCTTGTGGGCCTGGGAGAGGATTTTGATGACACACTGCGGCTGCGGGATTGTTCTGAATATCTGAGAGGGAAAGATCTGTTGCAGGAGTCAGGATACCATTGGCTCATCCCGGCATGGAACGAGTATTGCTCGGCAAGACTGGAGGATATTATCAGTCCGGTTTTAAAGAAGCTTGCAGAGATTCTTGAAGATAAGAATTATTTTGTGATAACCACAGCCACTGACAGCAGGATAAACGGGGCTCCATGGAAGAAGGACAGACTTGTTATGCCCTGTGGTACAGCGGGGCGGAAACAGTGTATCAGTGACTGTAGCCACATGACGGAGGACGTGACTGCGGGGGAGCGGGAACGATTGAATGCTTTTTTTGCGGAACTTTTTGCGGGACATATCCCGGCTGGTGGAATGGCGGAACTTGTAAGGTGCGGGCAGTGCGGTGCAGCCATGGTGTTGAATAATATTTTTGCTGAGAACTACAATGAGCAGGGATATATGGAGCAGTGGCTGCTTTATACGAAATGGCTTCAGGGGACTTTGAACCGAAGACTGCTTGTGCTGGAACTGGGGGTAGGAATGAATTTCCCGTCAGTGATTCGCTGGCCTTTTGAAAAGATAGCCTATTTTAATAATAAGGCAGTTTTTATCCGGGTCAATGAAAAGCTGTACCAGATGACAGAAGAATTGTCAGGAAAAGGCTGGGGAATTCCGAAGAATGCGATTGCCTGGTTGGAAAGACTATGATAAAATGAGCGCATGAGGCAAAAGAAAAACAGGAAAGTTGAGGAGATGTTATGCCTTCACAAGAGGATTATCTGGATAGTCTGTTAAAGAATGTGTCAGGGAGTGCAGAGACGCAGGAGGAGGTGCCCGAACAGGAAACTATGGCTGGGCAGGATACTGATGCTGCGGCTCCTGGTTTGGATGCTGTCACAGAAATGTCGGAAGATGAGATCGACCGACTGCTTTCTGCGGGTACAGGGCAGGAAGACGAATTGTCAAATGCATCAGATATGGATATTTCCGACGAGGATGTATTAAAGATGCTGGAAGACAGTGATGATGAGGAACTTCAGGATATTCAGGATCTTTTGCAGAAGTCGGATAATAATGAGGCGGTGGATGATTCCATTGCTGCGCTTCTTGAGGATTATCCTGAGGAGGACCTGGAAGCAAAAATTGTTGGCGGTGAGGGCCAAAACTCTGACAGAGAAGAAAAGAAGAGACTTGCCAAGGAGGAGAAAGAACGGAAGAAGGAAGAAGCTGCTGCCAGAAAAGCGGAAAAGAAGGCGGCAAAAAAAGCTGCAAAGGAAGCGAAAGCAGCTTCTAAGGCGGCAAAGTCGAAGCAGGGCAAGAATTCCGGGAAAAAAGCAGAGAAATTGCAGGAGGAGTTCCCGGAGGATAGTATATATGATGAGAAGGAGGCACAGGAGTTATTTGACCCGTCTGTTTTGGATTCTATTGTTTCAGAAGCTGACCGGGCCGGACAGCAGCCGGAGCAGCCGCAGG
>JAIDME010000277.1 GCA_029050705.1 Acetatifactor sp. | reverse complement strand
ACTTATTTTATTATAGAGATTAATATTTGATAAATCAATAGCATAAATGTGAAAGAATTCTAAACTTTATTATTCCAACCGCCACCGTTTTGTGATATGATACGCATAGCGACGAATGCAGTACGGACTGTAGAAATGTGCGTGAACTGCTTGCAGGTCAAAGCACATTTATACAGGACGGACTATGTGAGTGCAACGAACAGCGAGGAAAACCGCAGGTTTTTCGAGCTTGGCATTCGGCGCGTGGCAAGCGGCATTTGTCGCGGCATAGCAGCATGGCAGGACGAAAGGAACAAAAGCAAAAATGAAGATCGGTTTTGACAATGTAAAATACCTGAAAATGCAATCAGAGCACATCATGGAGCGCATCGGCCAGTTCGGGGACAAGCTCTATCTGGAATTCGGCGGGAAGCTTTTTGACGACTACCACGCATCCCGAGTCCTTCCCGGCTTTTCCCCGGACTCCAAGCTGCAGATGCTGATGCAGCTCTCCGACTGCGCGGAGATTGTCATTGTCATCAGTGCCGCGGACATAGAAAAGAACAAGATCAGGGGCGACTTAGGCATTACTTATGACGTCGATGTGCTGCGTCTGCGGGAGGAATTCCTGCAGAAGGGCCTCTATGTGGGCAGTGTGGTCATCACCCATTATTCGGGACAGAACAGCGCCGATCAGTTCAAGGCAAAGCTGGAAAAGAAAAATATAAAGGTCTACATTCACTACACCATTGAGGGCTACCCCGCCAATGTACCCCTTATTGTCAGCGAGAACGGCTATGGGCGGAACGAATACATAGAGACAACAAGACCCCTTGTGGTCATCACCGCTCCCGGCCCCGGCAGCGGAAAAATGGCCACCTGCCTCTCCCAGCTCTACCACGACAACCTCAGAGGTATCAAGGCAGGCTACGCAAAATTTGAGACCTTTCCCATTTGGAATATACCCTTAAAGCACCCCATCAATCTTGCCTATGAGGCGGCAACCGCGGATCTGAACGACGTCAATATGATCGATCCCTTCCACCTGGAGGCTTACGGGGAAACTACCGTAAATTATAATCGGGATATTGAAATTTTCCCCGTTCTGAACGCTATTTTTGAGGGTATCTACGGAAGCAACCCTTACAAGTCTCCCACAGACATGGGCGTGAACATGGCGGGAAACTGCATCGTAGACGACGAGGTCTGCTGCCATGCCTCCAACATGGAGATCATCCGGCGCTATTATACCACCCTGAACAAGGTGATAA
>JAIDME010000276.1 GCA_029050705.1 Acetatifactor sp. | reverse complement strand
GTCCCTGTGCTGGTGTCCGCCCGAACTGTATCAGACCCGGACCTGGGAGGCTGTTGATGTTCTGTTAGGGGGATACAGTCCGGCTTTCAAACTTCACTTTTATGTCATTTCGGTGGTGATCATCCTCTCAATTTTGAATTGCATTTACGGTTTTGCAAAAATGATCTGTACAGGTGATAAAAGCCGCCAAAAGTCCCTGGTCATCCAGGCTGTCTGCAGCGCTGTCTTCCTGGGAATGTGCATATGGGCCTGTTTTACCTCGTTCTACCGCACAGGCGAGATTACCGTATCCGCTGTCTCCGCTGTCTTGATGGCTGTATTCTTCATCGTTTTCGGAGTGACAATGGGCTCCTTTACCGGTTCCTATACCCTGGGTAAAAGAAAAGCATGGTCCGTATTTCTTCCTGCCCTCGTTTCGTCCCTGATAACCTTAATTATGTATATCGGAGAAATGATCCTCTTGAGCGGACATTTATATCGTTTCGGCAAAGGATTCTTCTTTAACGGGCTTCCGGTGATAGTGCTCGCTCCAGTGGATATTATCATTATTCTTATCCCGGGATGCATAAGTGCGGGAATCATTTATAAGCTTAACAATAATAAAAAAGGGTAAGGAGGTTCTTTTATTCTCTTTCTACCCATAGCAAAGATCAACGCAGCCGCAAAAGCCAATACAATAGTCGTAGCTACACTCGCTTCAATTCCGTATAAGCTGCCATTCCAAATGTTGTTGCCTACGGATTGCATATTAAATATTGCTGTAACGGTTTCTTCACTGCCGCTTAAATTCAATCCAAGAACACCATACAAAATGGCATTCCAAAATGAGTGTAGACCACAGGCTGCCCAAATGCTCTTAAAACAGATTGTGAATAATGAAAAAATAACGGAAATCAGAATCAGATTTATAATACCAATCACACCATAAATCATTTCCCCTGCAAATAAAGATGACCAGTGCGGTAAAATAAACAGGATTGTACTTACAATCATTGCCGTCAACAGTGAGGTTTTTTCTTTGAGTGCGTGTAGAACAATTCCCCTGCAAAGTATTTCTTCAGCCGCACCTTGAATAATAAATCCTCCGGTCAGGAGAATAATCATAAGGATATCCGCGTTTTCAAGAATTCCCTGATATTTTATATTTCCTGTCAAAACAATTATAATGACAGACATCACAAGCAGGAAAACACTTACAGTAACACCGATAAAATAAGTGCCGATTCTTTTTGACAGTCCCATTGCAGCCAGAGGTTTCTTTTCAATCAATTTCCAATAGAGCAATGCAGCGCCCACTATTATGATATAGCCGTAATAAGTAATGATCGTTATAGTTCCTGCATCAAACACATCTCCGACAAGCATGTTCTTTCCTAATGCAAAATGCAAAAGAATAACAGCTCCCTCAGCTGTGAACAAGCCTGCCATGTAACATACCCAAAAGGCAAGTATTTTCTTGATCACAAATAGTGATACAGGCATATCTGTACGGTTATTAAATGGACTGATCTTTTTCAAAAGCTGTTTCATTTTTCCTCTCTCCTTGTAAATCATGAATGCCATTCTGTATTGTTTTCAGCGCAAAATCAAAGCTGTCATCTACAGATAAAGGGTTTCCATATCCGCCATGGCATTCAATGGACGAAAAACCCTGCAGAAATCCCCGAAGCATACGCACAATATGCACTTTTTGCTCTTCGTTCAAATCATAGGCATCAAGAACTTGAAAAATTACAGACACTATACCTTGTGTCGCTTGTAAATGCTCTTCTGATTGGTACATATTGTACCATTGCATCGCTTCGATCAAACCTTTATGCTCGGCAGCAAAATTACGGTAGGCATAACATATAGCTATTATTGCATCATCCTTCGCCTTGCCTACGGCAGCTTTTGTGATGTTACTTTCTAAAGAACGCCAGCCATACAACATAAGCTCTTTATTTAACTCATCAAGTCCACCGTTAAAATGTTTATATAATGAGGGGGATTTTACCCCCAAATCTGCCGCTAACACTTTTAAGGTTACATTGGCAATGCCTCTCTCGTCTGCCATCTTAGCTGCCGCTTCAATAATCATAGTCCTATCTAATCCCACTTTCATAATAGCTACTCCTTTTTTATTTAAGCTAATTATATTAGCTATTATAGCAACTTAATTTCCCTATGTCAATATATCAAAAAAGCGGCAGAATTTTTACACCCTGCCGCCATTATCAGTTATGCATATACTATCTC
>JAIDME010000275.1 GCA_029050705.1 Acetatifactor sp. | reverse complement strand
CTATGATGTGGAGAGTATTGCGCTGCCCCGGGCAGAGAGGAACGGATATTCCTTTGGAGGCTGGTATTATGATGCGGAGTTTCAGCTTCCGGCTGGCGGCGGAGGAGATTCCTTCACGCCTGCGAGGAACATGACTCTCTACGCTCAATGGGTAAATCTGGAACTGAAAGCGGTGGACAATTACCGAGCCTATGGGGGCAGCGGAGCCGTGGACCTTTCCTGGCAGATGCCGGATGGGCAGGGAAAAACATATCTGCTGTATCAGAGCATTGATGGAAGGGAATGGGCAAAAATCAGCGCCGCCGATGACATCTGCAATGAAACGGATATACACATCGAGTTGAAAAAGACAGGTAAAGCAGAGAGCTATACAGTGCCTGATACAGGAATCTACACTATAAATCTGTCCGGTGCCCAGGGGGAAAGTTACAAAAGCTATGAGGGCGGCAAGGGCGGCAGTGCGGAAATCAGAATATGGCTGGAGAAGAACGAGGTACTGACCTTTGAGGTGGGAGGCAGCGATGGATATAACGGAGGAGGAAACGGCAGTGTATATGGCAGCGGTGGCGGCTGCACGGTGGTTTCCTCTGACAAAAAAGGCGTCATTGCAGTGGCAGGAGGCGGAGGCGGAGCTACAGAGAGCGGTAAAGGTGGTGCCGGCGGCAGTTCCGCGTTTCTGACAGAGGCCGGATACGCAGGCGAGGACGGTATGGCAGGGGGAGGAGGAGGCTTCCTGGGTGGTGCTGCAGGAAATAATATTCTCCATTTCCATGAACCTGTCTGTTACAGGGAAATCAGTGGTACGATAAGAGCAGGACTCGATTTTTACAGTACATATAAAACACAGTACAGCGGCGTGTACGCGGAGAGTACAACCATTTCAGGTTTGAGTGCAAGAGCCTATGCACATTCCAACAAAGACCAGCCATTCATAAGCATGAAGGTGGGGAATGAAAGTACTTGTCTGGAAACTCCTTATGCAGGCACCCTTACCTTTTCGGATACAGGTATAAATGCCCTGTGTGATGTACGAGGGCCGGGGGCAGACAGTACTTTGACAAGAATCACTGTTTATTTTATTCATGAGGATGGGCGGATCACAAGTGAGACGGTTCTGCCTGAGCGCCTGAATCATACGGTTTCCGTAGCTACGGATGTCTGGTACAAAGCGGGTCCCTGTCAGGCGGAAAGACCTGTATACACACACATTTTCACCCAAAAACAGTTTTCGGGAACCATAGAGAACAGGCCTCATGCAGAATGCGAGTATCCGGCCGGTACATTTCAGGGTGCTGAGGCAAGGTATAATATGCAGGGCACTTTTTCGTTTGAAGTTAAAGAGGATGTGAAAGGGGTATATATAGAGGCGGCCAGATCAGTTTCCACGAAAGAGAATGGCTGTTGGATGAATATCGGAGTACAGGATGTATTGTACCGGTATGACGGCAGAGAACTAAAGTGCGGATACACAGAAGGACAAATAGAGTCTGTACTGCCTGCTTACGGAGGAAGCAGCTATGTAAATCCCGATGTCGTGCTGGAATATGCGCTGATTCCCGGGAACAGGCTGGGCGACGGCTGTGCAAGTCTGGACGCTGTGCAGTTAGGGTTCCGGGAGGAGTTGGAGCTGGAAGATGTGAAGGCGACAGATTTGGAGGCTCCCTGTGCTGTTCCCGCGGATTCAGTAGAGATGCTGCCGTTGGGAAACGAGGCGGTATCAGTTTTCTGGGAAAAGCCGGTGGATAATGGCACAACTTATTATCATAAGGCGGAGGCATGCCTGAAGGGAGAAACATCGTCGTTATGCACATCCAACATCACACAAAATACTTTAATTTCCGGCGTGGCCGGCTATTACTATCTGATTGATGATGAGAAAAACTCTGCGGCGGATAAATCAGGAAACTATATCACCTCGGAAAATGTGGAGGTTCCTCTGGCAGAGAGGACTCAGTATCTGCACCTGGCAGCAGTGGATGCGGCAGGTAATATCAGCGAAACTGTCCATGTGCCGATCAAGGCCGAAAGTGTACCCTGGAATATTACCACAAGGCAGCTGCAGGTCAGGGAAGGGGAAAATGTGTACGCAGCAGAAGAAAAAATCTATTATGTGAGGTGCGATGGAGTGACTCCATTCCTTCTGGAGCATGGTTCGTATATGGATGGTCCGGTGACGAAAGACAACCGGCTGGCATACAGCATTTTTGAGTCACCACTGTACGGACAGAACATTATCTATATACCGGCAGGAGAGAAACCGGAAGAACTCATATGTTCCACAAAGGGAGCGCCGCTTCTGATATGTTATCCTTATTTTACGGCAAGATATGCTGACGAAGGAAGGAGCCTGGATGCGGAGCAGATGTTCACGCTGGGCATGGAAGCGCACGGGCAGAGCCTGGAGGTAATTCCGAGAGCCGGAGGTGTATTTATGGAAAAGGGTGTGCAGAAAATATATTATTCTGACCCATCATCGGATGTCAGCAATGGAATTGTCCTGCTGGGAGACGGAGAAGGACCTGTTATCAGCGGGCTGGATGTTCTTTCGGATGGGCAGCTGATTGACAGGCGGGAAGAGGCTGTACGGCTGTATCTTACAGTGAGTGATGATTTGTCCGGAGTGGCGGAGTTTTATCTGAAGGTGACGAATCTGGACAACCATAACATGAAAACGTATTATTCGGAGGGGAACGTTATAGAACTGGAAATTACAGAGGAAGAGCCGTTGTTTACGGGAGAATTTGCGGTGCTGGCTTATGCTGTAGACAATGTGGGAAACGTGACGGAAATATCCAGGCTTGTCACAGAGTTTGCGATGGAAACAGAAATTGAGAGAATTTTGGCACCCCATGACCCCGTGTTCAAAGGCGGAGAGAGCGGTATACTTTATATTAACACATACGGATATGCGGACAGAGTGGAAGTGGAATTTCCGCCGGAGTTTGCAGAGGCAGACGAAAGACTGAAAAAAGTGGTGTTTGATTACAGCGATGAACAGTTGTACAGGCAAGAGTCTGCTGTGCAGTTTATGGTACCGCTGTACATATCCACGGACAGGGAATATACTCTGAAGGTACGGGCGTTCAGAGGAGAAAAAAGTCTGGAGAGCAATCCGGTACTTTATATTACATCGGAGGGCGGAGATATTTTAGGTGAATTCCGTACCCGTCTGAGATGATTTGGCTGTTTTGGAGCATCATTGCCGCGTGCCTGTTGTTTGCCTGTATTACGGACTGCAGGAGCCGGGAAGTGTACAATGTCACCTGGTGGGCAGCAGGCACGGCGGCAGGAGTGCTCTTACTGGGGGAAAGGGACAGGCTTGACGCAGGAATTCTTCTGGAACTTGTTTTTTTTATTCTGCTGCAGCTGGTATTGTTTACAAAAATGTACGGGCGGGCGGATTGTTATGCATTCAGTGTCTGTGCTGTGGCAGAGACCGCAGCCGGACTGTCTCTGACGGGATATCTTCTTCACATGCTGCTCTCATTTATTTTGCTTGCATTTGTACAGGCACTGCGCCATAACATTGGCAAGGGGGGAAATTTGCGGCAGCCTGTGCCGTTTCTGCCGTATATAACCCTTGCTTTCTGGGCGCTGCTTTGGTATAGTGTAACTGTTTAGAGCGAGGTGGCGGCATGATTACGATTTCCCTGTGTATGATTGTAAAAAATGAAGAAAAGATACTGAAGAGATGCCTGGACAGCGTGGCGGACCTAATGGATGAGATCATCATAGTGGATACTGGTTCTGATGACGGAACAAAGAGCATTGCCGCCGAGTACACAGAGCAGGTCTATGATTTTGAATGGATAAATGATTTCAGCGCCGCAAGAAATTTTGCTTTTTCCAGGGCAACGAAGGAATACATATACTCCGCGGATGCGGATGAGATGCTGGACGAGGAGAATCGATGCCGGTTCCGACGGCTGAAGGAAACGCTGCTTCCGGAAATTGAAATTGTGCAGATGAAATATGGAAATCAACTGCAATTTAACACAGTGTATAATTTTGACGAGGAGTACCGTCCGAAGCTGTTTAAGAGGCTGCGGGAGTTTGTGTGGGAGGCACCCATACATGAGACAATACGGTTGATGCCCACGGTCTATGACAGTGATATTGTCCTTCAGCACATGCCGGAGAACAGTCACTCCGGAAGAGACCTGGAAAATTTCCGCCGCCACTGCGCGGAGGGGTATCGGCTTCCGAAGCGTCTCCACACCATGTATGCCAGGGAACTTCTGCTGGCAGGGGAAAAGGAAGATTTTGACTGTGCTGCTGACTTTTTTGCGGCATCTGCGGCGGATGGAAGCAGAGGCGGCGAGGAGATTGCGGAGGCATGCTGCATTGTTGCCCATGCGGCCAGGCTGGCAGAGGATACGGTGAGATTTTTTAAGTATACCTCAAAAGTAATTGCCGAAGAGGCAAATTCGGAAATCTGCTGTGAGATGGGTCATTTTTATGAGGATGCGGAAGACTATGAGG
>JAIDME010000274.1 GCA_029050705.1 Acetatifactor sp. | reverse complement strand
GATGAGTAACCGCAGGCAGTTTTTTTGTGAAAAATCATAAAACCTATTGCTTTTTTGACAGTATTTTTGTAATATTTGTTATATAAGTACGAATCAGAGGAGCGGGTTTATGATTTCAAATCAGATTTTGCAGAATACAATTGACGGCCTGAAGAGCATCGCCCGGGTGGAGCTTTGCGTTATGGATGTGGATGGAAAGGAAGTTGCATCCACCACGGATATGGGGAGCAGCGCCAGGGCTGTTGTGGAGTTTGCTGCGTCACCCGCAGACTCACAGGAGATCCAGGGCTATCAGTATTTCAAGATATATGACGAGCAGCAGTTGGAATATATCCTGGTAGCCGGAGGCACGGGTGAGGACGTGTATATGATTGGGAAAATGGCGGCATTCCAGGTGCAGAACCTCCTTGTGGCTTACAAGGAGCGGTTTGATAAGGACAACTTTATCAAGAACCTGCTTCTGGACAATCTGCTTTTGGTGGATATTTACAGCCGATCCAAAAAACTTCATGTGCAGACGGATGTACCCCGCGTGGTTATGATCGTGGAGACAGGCGGTGACAGGGACAATAATGCCCTTGAGCTGACGCGCAATCATTTTGGCAGCAACAGCAAGGACTTTATTACCGCGGTTGACGAGAACAATGTGATCGTTGTAAAAGAACTGTCCGACGGAAATGCCGCGAGGGAGATTGAAAAGGCGGCCCAGTCCCTGAAGAATTTTCTGGAGAAGGAAGGCATTAAGAGCACTCGTATTGCATATGGCACCGTGATCCAGGAAATCAAGGAAGTCAGTCGTTCCTACAAGGAAGCAAAGATGGCGCTGGATGTGGGAAAAATCTTTTTTGATGAGAGAAATATTGTGGCCTACAGTGAGCTTGGCATCGGACGTCTGATCTATCAGCTGCCCATCCCGCTCTGCAAGATGTTTATCAAAGAGATTTTTGACGGCAAGAGCCCGGATGAATTTGATGAGGAGACCCTGACTACTATCTATAAGTTTTTTGAGAACAGCCTGAATGTGTCCGAGACGTCAAGGCAGCTGTTCATACACAGAAACACGCTGGTATACCGCCTGGATAAGCTGCAGAAGAGCACAGGGCTTGACCTGCGCGTGTTTGAAAATGCCATTACGTTCAAGATTGCGCTGATGGTAGTGAAGTATATGAAGTATATGGAAAATGCAGACTTTTAGAGGAGACTTTTATGGGAAGAAAGGAACTGCTGAGGAAAAAGCGGGAACGCCTGATAGAGGAGAAGGGCGTTATCTACCTTGACAATGTCAGCAAGGTATATTCTACCGGTGCCCCTGCATTGAATAATGTGAGCCTGAGTATTCACAAAGGAGAATTTGTGTTTATCGTAGGAGACAGCGGCTCCGGTAAATCAACAATGATTAAACTTCTGCTGCGGGAGCTTACTGCCACCAGCGGCAGTGTTTATGTTATGGGAAACGATCTGGCAAAGCTTAGGTACAGGCAGATTCCCAAGTTCAGGCGCAGCCTGGGAGTGGTGTTTCAGGATTTTCGCCTGCTGAATGACAGGAATGTATATGAGAATGTTGCCTTTGCTCAAAGAATCGTGGAGACACCGGTCAATGAAATCAGGCGGAATGTGCCTGCGATATTGGCCACGGTAGGGTTAGCGGGAAAATACAAGGCAAAAACGCAGCAGCTCTCCGGCGGAGAACAGCAGAGGGTGGCGCTGGCAAGAGCGCTGGTGAATAACCCGTCCATCCTGCTTGCGGACGAGCCAACCGGAAATCTGGATCCTAAGAATTCCTGGGAGATCATGAAACTGCTGGAGGAGATCAACGAAGCCGGAACCACGGTAGTGGTGGTGACACATAACAAGGAAATTGTCAATGCCCTGCGCAAACGTGTCGTCACCGTGAAGAAGGGAGTCATTGTCAGCGACGAGGAGGGAGGCGAGTACATCGATGAAGATTAGTACATTGCTTTACACCGTTAGACAGGGATTCGTCAATATCTTCCGAAACAAATGGTACTCTCTGGCTTCCGTTGCGACGATTTCAGCGTGTCTCTTTCTGTTTGGCCTGTTTTATGCTATTGTGGCAAATTTTCAGAGCATTGTCATGAAGGCGGAAGAGGGCGTGTCGGTTACCGTATTCTTCCATAATGAATATGACAAGTGTGGGTCCAGGGGGGAGTCTCATACAGCTACTACAGATCAGAGACTTGAGGAGATCGGCCAGATGCTTGCGGCGCGGGTTGAAGTGTCCGATGTGGTTTACGTCTCAGACGATGAAGCCTGGGTCAACTATGTGGCCAAAAATTTCAAAGAGAATGCGGAAGACTACGTCGCAGGATTTCCTGAGAATCCCCTGGCGGGAGAGTACAGCTATGTGGCGTTTCTGAGCGACGTTTCCATGCAGGATGCGCTGGTGAACT
The DNA here is from genome assembly GCA_029050705.1 of Acetatifactor sp. Classification (GTDB taxonomy): domain Bacteria; phylum Bacillota; class Clostridia; order Lachnospirales; family Lachnospiraceae; genus Acetatifactor. The sequence continues at coordinate 4,679 of JAIDME010000274.1, read as the reverse complement.
GGCTTCGATCCATACCGGAGGTGCGCCTGATAAACTATTCGGAGCTGACGGCCTCCACCTTAAGCGGAGTGAATCTGCTGATTGCGTATGTTTCCATGGGAATTATAGTGATCCTGCTTGCGGTCAGTATTTTCCTGATCAGCAACACGGTGGCTATCGGAATATCAGTCCGTTCAACGGAAATCAATATTATGAAATACATTGGAGCCACGGACTTTTTTGTGAGGGCGCCGTTTGTGCTGGAAGGCATCCTGATCGGTCTTTTGGGTGCGGCAATTCCTCTGGGACTGATAAGGGTTCTCTACAATTACACGCTGACTTACATTGTAGAGAGGTTTGAAATTCTCAGCAGCTTTCTGAATTTCCTGACGACAGAGCAGGTATTCGGAGTGCTGACACCGGTGTCACTTTTGGTTGGAGCAGGAATCGGTTTCCTTGGAAGTATCATAACTGTCAGGAAGCATTTGCATGTATAGGGGCAGGAGCCTATGAAGAAAAGAAGAGTCATAATGTGCGGCATTGCCGTTGTGGTGCTGTGCACCGCGTTCTTCAGATCAAAACAGGATGCGTCGGCCCTGACCATGTCCTCCATCACCTCGGACAGCATCAGGGAAAAGGAAGAACAGATACGCCAGGCGGAGAATGAAAAGGATGCGTTGAAGAACGGGCTCAGCGATCTGAAGAATATTAAAAAGGATTTGGAGACACAGCGCTCCAGCCTGAAGAACTATGTGGCGCAGCTGGACGGCAGTCTTGCCAGGATAGAACAGAATATTCAGGAGCTCAGTGATAAGATTGCCGTAAAAGAGGAAGAGATCAATGTGGCCAGTGAACAGCTGGAGACAGCTCTTGAAAATGAAGAAAATCAGAAAGAGTCTATGATCAGCCGCATAAGAATGGTGTATGAGTCCGGAGAACCGCAGATGCTGGATATGCTTCTGAAATCTGAAAGTTTCAGCGACTTTTTGAATAAGGCTGATTATACCGAGCGGGTCATGGCCTATGACAATAAGATGTGGCAGGATTACAAGCTGGTCAGAGAGTACGTGGAACTGTGCAAGCAGGAGCTGGAGCTGGAGAAGGAGATTCTGGATGAGGCAAAGGCCGGCGTGGAGGAGGAGCAGAGGAATCTGGAGGCTCTGATAGACCAGAAAAACAGAGACATTGTGGCATATGAGACCGATATTAACAACAAGGAAAAGGCAATAAAGGAATACGAGGAGGAGATTGAGGCTCAGGAGAACGAAATCGCCACTCTGGAAGCTTTGATAGCGGAGGAAAAGAAAAAAATCCTGGCGAGCAGCGGCGTCGTCCTGACTTATGACGGCGGCACATTTAAGTTTCCGGTGGCCTCATACACCAGAGTGTCGGACGAATACGGTCCACGGATACATCCGACACTGGGGATACAGCAGTTTCACAATGGCGTGGATTTAGCTTCGCCCAAGGGAACGGCAATTTACGCAGCTTATGATGGAATTGTGGTGGCGGCTGCATACAGCGCTACCATGGGAAACTATGTAATGATAGATCATGGTTCAGGCTTGTACACTATTTATATGCATGCTTCCGCTCTTTATGTGGAGAAGGATGATATTGTAGTCAGAGGAGAGAGCATCGCCGCAGTGGGCAGCACGGGTCGTTCCACGGGTCCCCATCTTCATTTCAGCGTGCGCCTGAACGGGGAATACCAGTCGCCATGGAATTATATTACAAAGTAAGGAGGATCCTATGGATCAGAATCAGAATTATTTCGACAACATAAACAATATGCAGCCAGGACAGCTCCCTCAAAAGGAGAAAGGAAGCGGGAAGGGTCTCTTTTTTGCAGGTCTTGTGTCAGGAATTGCCGTTGCGCTGCTGGCGGTGGCAATCGGCTGGGCGGCAATGGAAATTAATAAAATCGCAGAGAGCCGCAGCGATGTAAGCAAGGTGGAGCTGGATGAGGATTCGGCGTTGGATTCCAACACGATCAAAAAGCTTCAGGCATTGGAGGCGACCATCGAAAAGTATTTCTTTCTCCATGAGGTTACCGACGAAGAACTACGGGAGGGGATTTTCAAAGGTCTTTTGGCATCTCTGGACGACCCCTACTCCGAATACTATACGGCGGAGGAGCTGAACAGCATGATGGAGCAGACCCAGGGAATCTATTACGGAATAGGCGCGTATGTTCAGCTTGACACGAGCACGGGGCTGCCGAAGATCAGCGGCGTGATTGCGGGTTCTCCTGCGGAGGAGGCAAAACTGCGGGCAGATGATTTGATTTATGAGGTGGACGGGACATCCACCTATGGTCTGAGTCTGACGGAGGCGGTTGCGCTGATCAAGGGACCGGAGGGAACGACGGTAGACATTACTCTGATCCGGGAGGGAGAGAGCGATTATATGACGCTTACCCTGACCAGGAGAAAAGTGGAGTCTCCTACGGTAGAATTTTCCATGCTGGAGGATGATATGGCGTATATCCGGGTCACTGAATTTGATGATGTGACCGTGGATCAGTTTGCGGAGGCCCTTGCTATGGCAAGAGGGTCAAATGCCGGGGGAATCATTCTTGACCTGAGAGGAAATCCGGGCGGAAACCTGATGGCAGTTGTGGATATGTGTAACATGATCCTGCCGGAGGGTATGATCGTCTATACAGAGGACAAATATGGAAACAGATCTGAGTATAAGAGTGACGGCAAGCATGAGCTGGAGCTGCCACTGGTCGTTCTCGTGGACATGAATTCCGCCAGTGCTGCCGAGATCATGGCGGGAGCCATCAAGGACTACGGAATCGGCACTCTGGTAGGAACCACTACCTTTGGCAAGGGAATCGTACAGCAGATCATGTCTCCCTTCAGGGACGGATCCGCTATCAAGCTTACTATCAGCGCTTACTACACGCCAAACGGCAACAACATTCACGGAATCGGAATTGTGCCGGATGTGGTATGTGAATTTGACGGGACAGCATACTATGGAAGCGAGGATCATCCCGACAATCAGCTGGAGAAGGCGAAAGAGGTGCTGAGAGAGAAGATAGGAAGATAAAGGGAACAAATTTTCGGAACAAATGTTCTGAAAATTGCCGTTTACATCTATACAAATAAAATATCCTATGATATAATGTGGAAGCCAAAGAAGTGGCTTCCACTTTTGTTATGGTGCTCAGCGATAGAAAGTATTAGTGTAATTTGGCAGAGAATTTGCTATAATTATATGGTGACAGGGAGCAGAATAGGATTGCATTATAGATTTATGAGGGACAAGTCAGGAGGTGAAGTCCTTGAAAATTTATTTGGATAATTGCTGTTATAATCGTCTGTTTGATGACAGATCTAATATAAAAAATTATTTGGAACGGGAAGCGATTTTGATTGTTATGCAAAAGGCTTTTGACAATGAATTACAGATTGTAGGTTCAGATATTTTACAAATAGAGATATCAAAGATTGGTAATGAAGATAAGCGTAATAATGTTGAAGGACTTTATCATGCTATTGTGTTTAATTCAGTAAAGGCGACTTGCGAAGTGGGTCAGCGTGCCGTTCAAATTAGTGAAGCATCGAATATAAGAAGCTTTGATAGTTTGCATTTGGCAAGTGCAGAAATTGGGGCAGATGTTTTGCTTACAACAGATATGAAATTTTTAAAGAACAGCCAAAAGATAAATACTAAGATAGCGGTAAAAAATCCGATTGAATTTGTAATGGAGGTGTTTAGTTATGATGGATCAAACAATGAAAATAGTCAAGAATAGTGAAGTGCGAAGATTAGGTACAGAAGCTTTGGTAAAAGCATTAGGCCCTATCGGAATGGCCAGATATCTTGAGGAATACGATAATGGCGGGCAGGGAGATTATACGAAAGAAAAGTACGAACAGCCGGATGATTCGATTGAAGATATTTTGGCTATGGCAAATCATTTATAAGAGGGCGGAGGCTATAAAATTTCAGAAGCATACTGCAAGCCATGCAGGGAATTGGATATCTGCAACGAGTTAATTGAAAAATATTTTGACACACAGCAATATGAGAAGTGTTTTGAAGGACATCTTGTATTGGCGGAGCAAGGCTATCCTCTTGCCGAATGTCAGGTGGGATATTTTTGTTATGAGGGATTAGGTGTCAAAACCGATTTAGAGAAGGCTCTCTACCAAACGGATAGGGCTGCGGAACATGGGAACAGAGATGGACAATGCAATCTTGCGTGGTTTTACGAGGATGCCATCGGGGTATCCAAAGACATGGAAAAAGCGAAGTATTGGTATAGACAGGCGGCTTTGCAGGGGCATGATCTGGCAACAGAAAAATGCAGGGAACTAAACGTAGTTATAGCGGAATAAATCCGGGCTTGACACCGAAGGGAACAAACTTTCGGAACAAATGTTCTGAAAATTGCTGTTTTCATCTATACAAATTAAATATCCTATGATATAATGTGGAAGCCGAAGAAGTGGCTTCCACTTTTAATATGTGCTCAGTGTGCACTTTTTAGCCAGGCACTGAATAAATCGGACTTGGTAATAGTACAATAAGATTTGACAGGAGATAGTTATGCAGGATCACGAGATTATATTATATAAAATGGAAGATACGAACATACATATAAATGATTTTTTAGAAATGAGACATTTTGGATGACGCAAAGGGCAATATCAGAATTGTTTGATTGCACAGCAGATAATATT
>JAIDME010000273.1 GCA_029050705.1 Acetatifactor sp. | reverse complement strand
GTGTGGAGTATGCAGCATACGGTCACGGGAAATGCGTTTATCAACGGACAAAAATATTCTTTTCAGAATGCCCGGGGATATTGGGAGGGAGACAGGGGCCGATCATTCCCCAAAGAATATATATGGACGCAATGTAGTTTTTTGGCCGGAGCGTTAATGCTGTCAGTGGCGGATATTCCCATGGCAGGTATTCATTTTACCGGTATCATAGGCGCTGTATTATGGCGGGGAAAAGAGTATAGAATAGCTACTTATCTGGGAGCCGGAGTTGTTCAAATTCAAAACAAGACGGTTCGGGTGATACAGGGCGATCTGGAATTGGATGCCCGGCTGCTGGAAGCATCTGAGCGGCCTCTTAAGGCTCCGGCGAAGGGAAGCATGGTAAGGACGATTCACGAAAGTGCATCCTGTCGGGCTTTTTATCGATTTTGCAAAAAGGGCCATACCATATTTGCCTTTGAAACAGACAGGGCTTCCTTTGAATTTGAATATCCGGAAAGCAGGATTTACACATAAGATACTGATGAATATCTGCTTCCATTGCACATGATTTTGGTATATAATAAAAACAAGACCGGCAGGAAACAACTGTCTTTATAAATGAAAAGAAAGGCATGGTTAATGCTATGATGAAAAACAGTTTTTGCCTGAAATCCGATACTTTTACGATTACCCCTTCGAATATGGAAAACTTGTGGGAAGCTGATTGGATCATTGCCTTCACAAAGGGAGAGAAAGAACAGCTTGGAACGGCGTCCTTTGCCGGGGAGAAGCTTCTTGGCACTGTCCCGCTGAATGTGGAGCTTATGCCGCAATACAGAAACAGGGGACTCGGTACGGAAATCATTCGTATGATGGTAAACTGGGCATTTCTGCACAAAAATGTATTTGAGGTTGTATCCAAAGTGGAGCACGAAAATGATAAAGGCGTGAATGCACTTCAAAAGGCCGGATTTGTATTTCGCGGCAATGAGGGGAAGGTGGAGACATATTCCATCATCAAGAGTAAAACAGCGTGGACCGGCGTTTATGCCGTAATTGGAATCTTAGTTGGATTGATTCTTGGAATTGTGATAAACAGTGTATGGTTAGGCTTTGCCATAGGATTTGGTATCAGTCTGTGTATCGGCGCAATTATGGATGGCAATGCCTTAAAATACCGGGAGAGTGTTACCGGGAAAAGCCAACGATCCGGAAGGCGCTTCGGAAAGTGAATTCAAAGCATTACGAATCGGGCAGGATCAACGGCTGCCCTGACCTTTATGTATGGCGCTTCTGTACTCTTTCGGGGATATTCCCGTATGTTTGTGAAACAGCCTGCTGAAATATAATGCATTGTCATATCCGACCAGCCGGGATATTTCGTTGATCTGGAAATTGGTTGTTTCCAGCAGCTTCATGGCATTTGAAAGACGTATCTCCAAAAGATACTGAAGCGGCGTCAGGCCGGTATATTGTTTGAATTTTCTAAAGAAAGATCTGACACCGTATCCTTTTGTCTCAATGAAGCCTTCTATATTTATGGTTTCATGATAGTGCTCCCGGAAATAAATGATCACCTCATCAACCTCGCGCAGCGGAACATACCGGCTGTGGGATAGTTCGCACCGATGCCTCCCCGCCATCATTAAAATATGAGAAAAAAGCAGGGCGGCAGATTCCTCATAAAATTCTTTCTGAAGCTGCAGCTCAAGTATGATCTGTTCAAAGGACTGTGCGTAAAATGATTTCGTGCCGGATGGCAAAACATTCCGATCAGGATACAGTCCGAATTTGAGAAACATTTCTTCTATCGCATTTCCTGTAAAATGAATCCAGAATATACTTGCGTGATCCTTACCGTAATATTCATATTTTTGAAATTCATCAGGATGATACAGGACCATGTTTCCGGCCTCAACTATCGTCGGCTCTAAGGAGTGATTAAAATAAAAATACCCCCTGCCGGATGCGACATAGATCAACTGGTAATCAATGCGTCCCCGGGGACGGCAGGTCTCCATCCTATATCTCGTGAGCAGCCGATAGGTTCCGCAGCTGTTAATCTCCAGGGGAATATTTTTGTTCATATATCCCGTGGAGCAATCATGCGGAGAATTTGCAAAATTCAGAAACACCAAATCACCTCCATGGCAGGAATGTGCATATATTATACAGCTTTATTCATAGAAATGAAAGAAGATTTTTGATACTGTGTATGTATGTAACAGTTTGGCATGGGCTGAACTGTAACGTTTTATGAACAGGGAGGATTGATCGGAATGAAGGGAAACAGGAAAAAATTTTTGTCTGCTCTTGTGGGCATCAGTCTGGGGCTTACGATGCTGGCAGGATGCGGAGAAAAGAAAGAAAACAGTAACAGCGGAAGCGCCTTTACAGTCGCGCTGCCCACAGGGCCGGAGGATTCCCCCGTATACGTGGAAGCGGTTCCGGGCATAGCAGATGATTTTATCCGCGGCATGGATGCTTCCTCCGTATTGGTCGAGGAAAACAGCGGTGTCAAATATTATAATTTTGACGGAGAAGAACAGGACGTATTTCAGACCTTTGCGGAGGCAGGAGTAAACTATATCCGGCTCCGTGTATGGAATGATCCCTATGATGAAAACGGCAGAGGATACGGCGGCGGAAATAACGATGTACCTACAGCCATAGAACTTGGCAAAAGAGCAAGCCGCTACGGAATGAAGGTTTGTATTGATTTTCACTATTCGGATTTCTGGGCTGATCCCAAGAGGCAGCATACACCAAAGGCATGGGAAAATATGACATTGGAGGAAAAGTCCGACGCCCTGTATCAGTTTACTTATGACAGCCTGAAAGAGCTGATCGAGGCTGGCGTGGACGTGGGAATGGTTCAAATTGGAAATGAAATTAATTACGGAATGTGCGGCGAAACATCATCCGACAATGTAATAACATTGTTGAAGTCTGGAAGCAGGGCAGTGCGCGAGATTTCCGAAAGCAATCAGCAGGATATAAAAATAGTTGTACATTATACAAGGATAACGGAAGCGGCAAAGCTGTACGGACTGGTTGAAAAACTTGAAGCAAACGAGCTTGATTACGATGTCATAGGTCTTTCCTACTATCCGTTCTGGGATGGAAGCATGGATAACATGCAGAAGGTGGTGTCAAAAATTAAGGAAACTTACGGCAGAGAGGTCGTGGTTGCCGAAACTTCCTATTGTTACACATCGGCGGACGGCGATGGCTCCGGAAACAGTCTGGTTGGAACAACGGATCTGGTTGACGGATATCCGGCGTCAGTCCAGGGGCAGACCAGCATGATCCGGGATGTTGTTGCCGCTGCAAACGAAGCGGGTGCATCGGGAGTATTCTATTGGGAAGGCGCCTGGATCCCGGTGGGCAAGGCAAATGAAAACAATTCCCCCATCTGGGAAAAATACGGAAGCGGCTGGGCAAGCAGCTATGCCTCCGATTATGATCCCGAGGACGCAGGACTTTATTACGGCGGCTGCTCATGGGACAATCAGGCGTTTTTCGACTTTGACGGCCATCCGTTGGATTCTATTAATGTGTGGAAATATCTCAAGTACGGAACTACTCTGGAGTCTGCGGCAGACTACACGCCGATTGAAAAAGCGGAAACGGCCAAGGAGAATACCGTTGATTATTCGGATCTGCCCAATTTGGTGAAAAATCCGGGATTTGAAGAGGCGGATACCTCGATGTGGAATGTGACTTATGAAGGGGACACGAATCCCACCGACTTTTTTAATAAGCCGGAGGATGCCTATTCCGGAGATTATTCCTTCCACTTCTTTTCGCCCGATTCGGATATGGACTTTTCCATCGAGCAGGAATTTACGGATCTGGAGCCGGGAACCTACTACCTGACAGCCTATTCCCAAGGCGGCGACTGTAATGCCACAGTCGCCGCCTTGGGAATAGGCTGTCAGGTAGTAGG
>JAIDME010000272.1 GCA_029050705.1 Acetatifactor sp. | reverse complement strand
GTTGTTCTGCAGTTCCTGCTCAACATTCCGGTACAGAGTCTCGAACCCGCCGTCCAAGGCCGTGAGTTCCTCAATCAGAGCGCCCTTTTGATCCACAAACTTGTCATATTCATCCAGATTCACATCCTGCGCCTGAAATATCTCCTGCTGGCCCAGATTACATTCCTGAATCTTTGCCATGATCTCAAGTTTCCTTTCCAGACTTTCCTCCAGAACCTTCAGGTAATTTTCTGTCATATGCTGCCGCCTTTACTGCTTATTCGCTTCCATGACCTGTTTCCAGGTATCGCGCATAGCGTGGAGATGCTGATTGACCTCCTCCAGAATCTCCCTGTCCTTTTTTACGTTTGCCTGAGTCAGTCTCTGGCTGAGATAGGAATACACTCTCTCAAAATCCTGCGCAACCTCATAGTTCATATCCAAAGTCTGGCGGAAATAGTCGATGATGCGCTCCGTCTTGACAATATTGGTGTGTGCCTTTTGAATATCCTTCTGCTCTACCGCAACAATCGCAATATTGCAGAATTTGATGGCCCCATCATAGAGCATCAGGGTAAGCTCCGCGGGGGAAGCCGTCATGATCTTGCTGTTATTATATTGTGCATATGCGCCAGGTAACGCCATAATCGCACCCTGCCTTTCTTCAATGCAATCCATTGCAATCCATTACAATTGCAATTCTTTACAGTTGTAATTTTCCGAATTTACTGACCGCCCAACAGGCTCGTCACCGCACTGGAATTCTGCTGCAATTTCGCCATAGCGGTCTCCATTGCGGCAAACTTCTTATACCACTTGTCTTCGTAATCCGTCAGTTTCTTCTCCAAATCCTTGATCTTGGTCTTGTAGTCATCGTAATCGCTCTTCATCTTCTTGTCATCGTAGAAGCTTCCGAAACTCCTGTAGCCTTCCACAGACGAAGACTGCTTATTCATTTCGGTATAAAGGCTCTGTGTCAGCTGCGAGAAGAAAGAGATTACAGCGTCAGGATCCGAAGCGATCATGCTCTTCAGCTTATCCTCATTTCCCGAAGAACTTGTATCATCCGGGTCTCCGTCAATATGGTAAGCATTTCTCTCGTTGTCCGGCGCGGCAAAGTAATTCAGTGTCGAAATACCGAAGCTGGCCAGATACATCTTCCCATGTCCCGAAACAGAGAAGCCCGACAGCATGATATTCCTCAGCGCAGAACCCACAGAATTCAGGCTGCCATCTCTGCGAAGCAGGGAATCCTTAATCTTCTGCTCATACTTTTCGATTTCCGACTCGGACATAGTACTCTTCTCGTCATCGGAAAGAGGCTCATAGTCCTTTGCGGCATCCGCATTGTACAGCTTATCTATCTCATTGATGACTTCGTTGTATGTCTTCAGGAAGTCCTTGACCATGTTATAGATTCCGTCGGTATCCTGCTGGGTGGTAAGGGTAATGCTCTTGCCCGGCTCGGTTACGTCCTGGGTAGTAATCGTCAGGCCGTTGACCTCAAAGGTATTATTGGTGCTGGTAAACTCAGCGCCGTTCAATGTGATCAATGCGTCCTGGCCCCGGACATAGGAACCGCCGCTATAACCGCTGGTACTCATGCTATCAAGTCCCAGAGCTTTCAAAACGCCCTCGTCCTTCTGTTCTACTCCGTCACCATAACCTTGGAAATCGTCATCTCTGTCCGCAAACTTGACATCGCCCCGTACGGTAAACTTCCGCTGAATCGGATCAAAGGCAGCGTCCACACCATGCTTCCTTAACTGGGTCACCAAATCATCAACAGTGTTAAAATGTCTGACACCGTTCTCATCTCTGGTATAGGCTGTCAACTGAATTTCAAAAGATTCGCCGTTGTCCTTGGTAATGCTCAGCGTCCGCCCGCCTGGAATATCCCCGCTATCCGGAGGAAAACTCATTAATTCATCCAGCCTGGTAGAACCTCTGACCTCGCTTGCATCAGTATTATCCAGCCGTTTAGGACTGTTTGCAGCTGTCTTGTTCTCAAACATATTCAGTCCCAGACCACGCAGTGCCTCAGCGTCACCGGTAATCATGAAATCACCTGCCGCACCGGACTCCTTTGCGCTTATGAAAAACCTGTTCTGCTTTGTATCGAAGTTGGCATTTAAACCCTCCGCCTTCAGCTTAGTCAGGAACTCGGAAACAGTGGTTTCGGGAGTCAGGTCAATGACTGTCTGGCTTCCGTCCGCCTTGTTCAGGGTCAGGTTCTTTTTCTCATCATAACCAATATTCATCAGATCACTCATCTTGGTCTTGGTAATGTCAATCTCTTTCCCGTCTTTCCTGGACACCTTACCGCCGGTCATATAGGCAGTCTTAGCCATGCGTTTGACTTCCAGCGTGTGCACGCCGTTCACAGCGCTGTCGGCTGTAAGCACGCTTGCGATACCTTCGTTGGAGCTCTTGGTCACTTTCTTTGCGTAGCCGCTGCTGAAACGCAGGTCGTTCAGCTTGGACTGCAGGGTCTTCAGCTTGTTGTTCAGCCCCTTCCAGATATCCTGCTTCCACTGCAGCTTGGTCTGGCTGTTTTTCGCAGTCTTCACCTTGACACTTCTCGCCTCCACCAGCTGCTGGATAACGCTCTCTGTATCCATGCCGGACATCAGTCCGCTCATTCTCATTGCCATTGTTTTCTCCTCCTTACTACTCAAATACCCAAATCATCCACGAAGAACGCTGCCTTTGCGTTCTTTCGTGTGAAGCATAGTTTTTCTTGCCCGGCGTACTCTGCCGGCTTAGAAAAACTCTTCACACTGTTAGCGCTTTTCGTCCACCAGAATACCTGCCATATCCCACACTCTGGCTATCATATCCAGAGTCTTCTCAGGGGGCAGCTCCTTGACAACCTCCTTGGTATCCTTGTCGACAATCTTAATGGTCACACGATTTGTCGCCTCGTGAATACCGAAAATAGCCTCTGAATTTCCGATCTTCTTATTCAGCTGCTCCACAGCCTTCCGAATCTGCTCATTCGTCGCCTGCTGATTTTTTCCCTGCTGCTCGCCATAGCCTGTCTGTCCCTTTTCACCGGCATTCTCTACCACATTCGTGGTGTTGTCCACCTGCTCCGCCATATGCACACTGCTGTCTGCACTTTCCGGTCTCTCTGTCTGCACAGGTGCCTGAGTCCTCTGTACTACACCTCCCTGTGCCTGTACTGTCATCATGCTTGAAATTGGTTCAATTCCCATTTTACCCACCTCCGTGTGAAATACTTATCTTTGCCGCTTTACGGTATTATGTCTGCTTTATGTATCGGCAACTGTGTATGAAAAATTAACAGGGAAACGCAAATTTTTACGCTTCCCTGAAATCTTCTGTTCTTTACTTCCCCCACAGAGTTTTCAGTGCCTCCATACCTTCCACGCTGACTGCTGCTCTGTTTGCCTCCTGAATCTGCAGATATACCTCCTTGCGGTATACCGGCACATCCTTCGGCGCCGTGATTCCGATCTTCACCTGATCTCCTTTTACTTCAAGGATGGTGACCTCAATATTATTATTTATGATAAGAGCTTCATTCTTTTTTCTTGATAATGCCAGCATTTTACACACCTGCCTTTCCGGCCTGCAGAATTTCATAGACAGGGAACTTTACGGGGTAATCACTGCCCTCCACGATCACCTGGCACGCCTTATGCTCCTCAACATTGATGACGAAAGGTCCCTGCAGATTGACGCTCATCTGTGTAAGGTCGCCGGGAATGGTAGCCGTCACCAGCACCAGAATATTGTCGCCTGTCACGTTCCCAGCCGCTGCCAGCAATTCGTCATTTACCTCCGGGTCATAGTCCGGCTTCACAAGCAGGGGATCCATCACCGGCATGGCAAAAGCCGGCTCATCCAGGGACTGCATAAAACGAATTCCGACATTTGTCCCCCTCTCCTCATCGTGAAGCAGCGCAAACCTTTTCAATTCAGGGAAACCGATAATTCCGTTTTCAAAGGTAATGACCTTATCGTCCGAAATTTCAATTTCTCCGAAAATCTTTGTGTTAATCTTCATTGTTGTACCTGTTCCTTTCGTGATGATGTCTTTGCCGTTCACGGAGCGCCATTCATAAAAGCGGCTGCTTCGCAGCCACGTCGCATACGCGACTCATCTCTTATTCATTAGATGGCGCTCCCTTCGTCAACCGTCGGACACAAATTTTCATGCAAGCATGAAATTTGTATCCAATCGGCTGACGCGTGAACTGTTATTAAATATAGTTCATCAATGTGGTCTGGCTGACCTTTCCTGTCGCCATCAGCGCCGCCTCATAAGTCAGTTCTGCGCTGGTCAGCTGTATTGCAACTTCCGTTATGTCAATATCCTCGTTTTCGCTCTTCAGAGTCTCAAAGGTAGTCTTCTGATTCTGAGTCCGGTTCTTAATCAGTTCAAGCTTACTGCTCCTGGTACCGCACTCGGTAATGCAGAGGTTTGCATCTCCCAGATACCCCTGGAAAGCAGTGATGCCTCCCTCGAACAGTTTCTGCTCCTTATCCTTTGCCAAAGTAAGAGCCTTTCCCAGCGCATCCACCTGATTCTGCAGAATCTTCTTATCCTCAGTGCCGTCCTCCATAGCCTCCAGCATCTTGTTCATGCTTGTCTGCAGTGCCTCGAGATCCAGCACCTCCTGCATGGCATTCACCAGATCGTCCACTTCTCTGCCGATTCCGTGCTTGAAGCACTGATCCGCCGTGGAATTGACACGGATGGTCTGGTTGTAGCCCACATCATATTCAATGTCCTGGCGATCTGCATTCACACTCAGGTAGGACTTGTTATAGACAATCTCCTTCTCCTCGTCACCCGGGTTGGACTTGCAGTAGAAATAGTGCTCCGGACGAAGATCGCCCTTCTGCCAGTGATCTTTCTCATAAGTAACCCGGATTTCCGACTCGTTTGCCAGAGTTGTGTCATCATCCTTGAGCGCCATCAGCTCCTGATACCGGTCTTCACCCAGAAGGAGTTCCCCTGTCTCGGGTATAAATACCACAGCATCTGCCTTGGCCGCAACATAATTGTAAGGATCCTCATAGGAATGCTTAATCTCTATCTTATTCGCAGCATCCGTACTCGCACTGGACCATGTCACCGTATCATAGACAATCTTGCCGTCTGCGTCTGTCACGGGATTTCCAGCGGCATCCGTCTGCGCCTTCTGGAAGCTTATCTTCACGTCTCCCTCAAAATAGCAGTCATCATATGCAAGCCTGATGCGGTGTACGTCAACGGCTGAGATATCATCCTCTATAATGTCCTTCATTCCGGGATCGCCGTTCTTGCCCGCCTCATTAAAATTCGCTGAATTTAAGTCTGCCAGCTTCCCTATGTTAACCTTGGTAACACTGTCAATAACACTGTTGGTCAGCTGCTCGGTGATCTCATACTTTATGTTTTGCTCCGCGTCAAAGCTCAGGGGCGTATCCGTACGGTATCCGGTGAATACATATCTGCCAGCATAGTCCGCGTCGCCGGTAGCGTAGACTTCTTCGCCGAGTTTCTTCAACTGCTCAAGAATGATCTGGCGGTCCTCAGTCTTCAGAGGGCCGTTGGCTCCCTTTGTACACAGCGTGATCATGTTCGTCGTGATTGCCGACAGATTCTTCAGCGCATCCTCCGTGACACTGAGCCAGCTCTCCGCATCGGGAATATTTTTGCTGTAATACTGGGTTATCTCCGTCACGCTGCTGCGCAGACGCAGAGCACGGATCGCCACCACCGGGTCATCAGAGGGTCTGTTGATCTTCTTCTGGGTAGACATCTGGGTGCTCAGCTTATCCTGATAAATCTTGTTGGTGTTGATGTTGGATAAGTTGTTCTTCTGCATGATCTTGTTTGTAATTCGCATATAACTCTCCTATTCTATGACGTTTTCCGGCAGCCTCGTGCGCGAAACCCTCGTCATATCGCCATGGTAACACCTGTGGGAAGAATCCGCCTGCGGATTCTTCCGGACGAAACTTAGATTTTCTTAGCGGCTTATTTGCCGCTTAGAAAATCCTTTCGTCCTTAGACGCCGGTCTCTAAAATCAATCTGTCATATACTTCGGTCAAAACCTGAATCATCTTGGAAGCAAGATTGTAGCCATTCTGGTATTTCACAAGGTCAATAGCCTCTTCGTCCTCGTCCACGCCTGAGATAGAGATTCTCTGCGTGTCGATGGTTCCTGCTATATCCCTGTAGCTCTGACTGAACGTGTTCGCCCGCTGGGCGTTAAGCGCCACATCAGAGAGTATGCACTGCAGGAACTCAGATGCCGAACAGCCTCTGTAACTCATCTTCTCCTTGTCGGTTGCAAGATCCCTCAGATCCTTAAGAAGATCGCTCTGCTCCACGCCGTCGCCCTTGTCATATCTGTTGGCAAGGCGGCTGGGATCCAGTTCCATAGCTGCAAGGATACTGAAATTCATGGCTGTCATCTGATAGTAGCTGTCATCGCCCACGTTCACGGTAAGACTTACCTTACCAAGGATATCCTTCAGGACAGCTTCCTTGTCCTGCACAGAGCCCGCGTCCTTTATTTCCTGCCTTCTTGCCTCAACCTGCGCATCTACCATATTCAAAGCGTCAACAGACACTCCGTTCTTCCTGGCGATCTCGGCTTTTGTCTGTTCCAGAGCGGCCTTTCCCTCCGGAGTTCCGTCTAAAATTGCTTTCTTCGCATCTTCGATGGCCGCGTCCCACTGATCTGCGTCCTTGAGACTTGCTTCCGCCTCGGCAAGTGCATTCGCCTTGTACTTTGCCTCCACCTCAGCCTGAGCTTCCTTCTCCGCCGCTTCCTCTATCTCCGCCGTTTCAGCTGCGGTCAACGTGATAGTG